>JACQEA010000261.1 GCA_016200825.1 Chloroflexota bacterium
CAACTGAGTGCTTCACTCGTTCTGCCGCCTACGATCACGCCCTCGCCCGATGGACTGCAAGCGTTCGATGCCTTTAAGAAAAGTCTTGAACTCGCCGGACAAAATCTGAATCTGTTTGAATTTTTGGGAATCGCGATGCCCGGAATTTTATCGGTGGAGGGCGCGCCAGCGGCTGGCGTATCGCCGCGCCAAACTTTATTTGCCGTGTCGGACGCGCCGAGCCTGATCGTGATCGCCGGTTTGTTTAGCCTCATCGGTTTATTTCTCGTCGCGATTTATTTGGAAAGCATTGCGCGCGGCGTCCGCGTTCAAACTCAATTTGCGTCCGTCATGAAATTATTTGTCCATGTGACCGCGTTTGTTCTCTTGCTCGCGATGATGGGCGCGTTTATCGCCGTGCCATTTTTGATCGGCGCGGCGCTCGTTGCGCCGTTTAGCGCGGCGTTGGGTTCGTTTCTCGTGATGTTGATTT
This sequence comes from Chloroflexota bacterium, assembly GCA_016200825.1. Lineage (GTDB taxonomy): Bacteria > Chloroflexota > Anaerolineae > UBA4142 > UBA4142 > JACQEA01. The sequence continues at coordinate 473 of JACQEA010000261.1, forward strand.
TCTTAGTGATCGTGTGGGCGCTCCTCTATCTTTCCTTTGCCATCCCCGCGATTTTTGTCAGCGGCGCGAATGCTCTGCAAGCGATCGCGAATAGCATCGTCATCTTTCGCGTCAATTTTAGACAAGCGATGGGTTTGGTTTTGCTGATTTATTTAATTCAAACCGGATTCAGCGTTGTGTGGGATCAAATCGGCGTGAGTGAATGGGGCATCGCGTTGGATATGATCGCGAACGCATTTCTCGCGAGTGGTTTGGTCGCGGCAGTGATGTTATTTTATCACTTATTTTATCACGAGCGCGCGTTGTGGCTCGCGCAAGCGCGCGTGAATGCGCAGTCTTCTTTAAAAGGGTGAGGATGGCAAAACGTTCTATCAAATCGAACGGTAAGCATAGCGATAAAAATAATTCGACCGACAACGCGAACGTGCCGGTGGAAACATACGACGCGTCCAAGATCACCGTCTTGGAAGGACTCGAAGCGGTCCGCAAACGCCCGGGCATGTACATCGGCTCGACCGATATTCGCGGCTTGCATCATCTTGTTTTTGAAGTGGTGGATAACGCGATTGATGAGGCGTTGGCGGGAATGTGCGATGAGATTCGCGTGACGATCAATTCAGAAAATATTGTGACGGTAACGGATAACGGGCGCGGAATTCCGGTGGACGTGCACAAACAGACCGGCAAATCCGCGCTGGAAGTGGTGATGACCAAATTGCACGCGGGCGCAAAATTTGGACAGGGCGGTTACAAAGTCGCGTCCGGTTTGCACGGCGTTGGCGTCAGCGCGGTCAACGCATTGAGTGAATGGTTGGAAGTCAGAGTTCGCCGCGACGGCCAAATTTTCGCGCAAAAGTACGCCAAGGGCGCGCCGAAAGCGGACGTCAAAGCCGTCGGCAAATATCCAAAAGACGAACGCACCGGCACGACGGTTTCATTTTATCCGGACAAGACGATTTTCAAGGAAATTGATTACAAGTTCGATGTGTTGGCGCAACGGTTTCGCGAGATGGCGTTCCTCACGCGCGGCTTGAACATTTCTTTCCGCGATGAACGCGATGAGCGCGCGATGACATTTTATTTTGAAGGCGGCATTCGCTCGTTCGTACGCTACCTCAATAAAAATCGCGGCGTGCTACACCAACCGTTTATGGTCGCGCGCCAAGTCAACGGCTCGCACATCGAAGCCGCGATTCAATACACGGATACGTATGGCGAATCGGTTTACACGTTTGCGAACAATATCAATACCGTTGACGGCGGCACGCATCTCACCGGTTTTCGCACTGCGCTGACGCGCACCCTAAACGATCACGCGCGCAAAGCGAATTTGTTGAAAGAGAGCGATCAAAATCTCACGGGCGATGACGTGCGCGAAGGACTGACCGCGATCTTGTCCGTGAAATTGGAAGAGCCGCAATTTGAATCGCAGACCAAAGCCAAATTAGGCAACGCGGAAATCAAAAATCAAGTCGAGTCGGTGGTCGCGGAAGCATTCGCCGGTTTTCTGGAACAGAATTCGCGCGAAGCCAAAGCGATCATCGAAAAATGTATCACGTCCGCGCGCGCGCGCGAAGCCGCGCGGCAAGCGCGCGATCTGGTCATTCGCAAGAGCGCGTTGGAATCGCTGAGTCTGCCCGGCAAATTGGCGGATTGTTCCGAACGCGATCCGGAAAAAGCCGAGTTGTATATTGTCGAAGGGGATAGCGCGGGCGGCTCCGCGAAACAAGGGCGGGACCGGCGCTTTCAAGCGATCTTGCCCTGGCGCGGCAAAATTTTGCACGTGGAAACAACGCGCCTAGACAAAACGTTGCAGAACGAAGAAATGCGCGCGATGATTACCGCGATTGGCACCGGGGTGGGCGAGGGGTTTGATTTGAAAAATTTGCGCTATCATCGCGTC
>JACQEA010000262.1 GCA_016200825.1 Chloroflexota bacterium
GCGAGCGAAGCGAAGCAATCTCCAAGCAACACGGGGATTGCTTCGGCGCAAAGTATGCGCCTCGCAATGACGAGTGGCGATGTCCTCTGGCTCGAGGGTCGCTCGCTCTCGTACGACACCGCGATTCCGTACGCGCCGTTCAAGGATTTGTTCACGCGCTTTTTCGATTTGCGCGCGGAAGAATTCGATGACGAAAAGTACGCCAAAATATACGCACGCGTGCAGGAAACGATGGGCGCGCGCGCGGACGAAATTGCACCGTTTATTGGTGCGATGCTGGGTTTGGAATTGAAAGGCGACGCGGCGGAACGGACGCGCTATCTTGAGCCGCCGCAATTGCGCGGCGCGGTGTTTGGCGCGCTCGCGCAATTCATTGGAACGCTCGCGCAAAAACCGATCGTCGTGATGTTTGAAGATTTGCATTGGGCGGATTCCACATCGCTCGATTTGATTGATCAATTGCTCAAACTCACCGAGAGCGCGCCGCTGATGATTCTCGCGCTCTTTCGTCCGCAAAGACAAGAACCGTCGTGGCGCTTTCACGAAAATGCGCAACGCGATTACGCGCATCGCTACACCGCGATTCAACTCGAGCCGCTCGACGAAAAACATTCGCGGCAACTCGTCGCGAATTTGCTCGAGATCGAGGATTTGCCTGAGAAGGTACGCGCGCTGATTTTGAAGAAGGCGGAAGGCAATCCGTTTTTCGTCGAAGAAGTGATTCGCTCGCTCCTCGACGCGAAACTAGTCGTGCGCTCGAACGGTCATTGGCGCGCGACGCGCGAAATCGAAAATGTCGCGGTGCCCGATACATTGCAAGGCGTAATTACCGCGCGCCTCGACCGACTCGACGAGCAATCGAAAAAAATCGCGCAGACCGCCGCGGTCATCGGGCGCGAGTTTGCGTTCCAAGTGTTGGAACAAATCGCGGAGGCGCGGCAGGGGTTGAACGATTCCGTTGTGAATTTGCAGAGGCGCGAGTTGGTGCGCGAAAAATCGCGCGTGCCCGAGTTATTGTATTTGTTCAAGCACGCATTGACGCAAGAGACCGCGTACGCGTCGGTGTTGTTGAGCAAGCGGCGCGAGTTGCACAAAAAAGTGGCGGATTGTTTGGAACGCGTCGCGCCTGATCGCGTCAACGATATCGCGCGACATTATTTGGAAGCGCAGGACGAAACGCGCGCGCTGCCCTACTTGGTAGAAGCGGGCGAAAAAGCCGCGCACGCGTATTCGAATCCCGAAGCGATTCAATATTTGTCGCGCGCGCTCGAAATTTTGCAAAAGGCGGACGATAAAGCGCTCGCGCGGCGCGCGTATGAAGCGTTGGGCGGGACGTTGATGTTGACGATGCAGGTGGAGCCCGCGCTCAAACATTACCACGCGATGATCGAGTACGGTAAAGCGCATAATGAAATGGGAATGCAAGTTGCCGCGCATAACAAACTCGGACGAATTTTTGGAATGTTTATGGGACAGTTGGAAGAGGGCGAAAAACATTTAGCCGAAGCGGAACGCCTTGGACGCGATTGCAATGATGGCGCAGGTTTGTCTGAATTGTACACGATTCGTTGCGGCGTCAGCACCATGCAAGCCGATTTTTCAAACGCGACGCATTACTTGAGCGAGTCGGTGAATTTTGGTCGGCAAACCAATTTGTCCGAACCCGTCGCATTTGGATTGACACACACGGCAAATACTTTTACTTATATGTGCCGTTTTGACGACGCGTACGAAAAAGGCAAAGAGGCGCTGCAAGTTTCGGAAAGCATTGGGAATCAACTGCACATTTCCGAAATCTACGCGTTCGTCAATCCGTACTATTACGCGCATCTCGGCGATTTGGAACGCGCGCGCATTGACGCAGAAAAAGGCAGCGAGATTGCATTGCGGATCGGCGATGGGCTGGATGCGGCAGTCGGATTATATTTTCTGGGAATGATCGCACGTTGGCGCGGCGAGTACGAAAACGCGATAGAGTTTTTCAATCGCACGTTGCAGGCGGCGCAGATGAGCAGTTTCCCCGTGCACGCGCTTCCCGTCGCGGCATTAGGTGCGACTTTGCTTGAGGTCAGCGAAAACCTCGCGGCTAAAGCGAATCCGTTGTTACAACAAGGCATGGAAATGCTCAACAATCCATTCATGGCGGCGAGTGGTTCGTCCGCATGGGCGGATCTCGGATTCAGTTTTCTCGCGTTAGGGAAACTGGATGAGGCGTTTGCGAATTTTCAAAAGGGCGCGAATTATCCAGGCTTTATGATCTTGCTCAACAAGCCGCGCAATTTGGGCGGCAGCGCGCTCGTCGCGCTCGCGCGAAAAAATTTCGAGGACGCGAATAAATTGATCGCAGAGGCGCGCGCGTTTGCCGAGGAACACGCGATGAAGTTCGAATATCCGTTTCTCACCATTGTGGACGGAATGATTCGCGCCGCGCGCGGAGATCAAAGCGGCGCGCTGGAAAAATTCACACACGCGGAAAATCTCGCGCAAGAAATGGGAATGCGTGTCGCGTTATTGCAAGCGCGCATCGCGACGGCGCGCGTGCTCGCGCAGATGGGTAAGAAAACACAAGCCGATGCGAAACGCAAGGACGCTCGCGCGATGGTAGATGAAATCGCGCGATTGTTCAAGGATGAGGAGATGAAGCGCGCGTTTGTAGAGAGCGCGGGAAAAAGATTGACGGATGACAATAGACGATAGACGGTATCATCAGTCTACGGTCTACTGTCCATCGTCCAACGTCCATCGTCTTTCGTCCATGGTCTAACGTCATCATCAACGGAGTAAGAAAATGAAATGTCCCAACTGTTCTTTCGATAACGCCAGCGACGCGCGGTTTTGCGAAAATTGCGGTCAGCCGTTTGAAAAAATTTGTCCGAATTGCGGCACGCCGAATTCGCCGACCGCGAAATTTTGCAAGAAAGATGGATTCAATTTGCAAACCGCAAAAATTGAATCGCGCGCGGCGACGCTGACCAAGACCGCCGACCTCGACGCCCTGCGCAAGACCGCGCCGCAAAATGTCGCGACGAAAATTCTCGCCGAGCGCGAACGCCTCGAAGGCGAGCGCAAACTGGTGACCGCGCTCTTCACCGATATCGTCGGCTCGACGACGCTCGCGGAGCAAATGGATCCCGAAGATTGGCGCGAGGTGGTCACGGGCGCGCACAAACGCGTGAGCGAGGCGGTGTATCGCTACGAAGGAACGATCGCGCAACTCTTGGGCGATGGCGTGCTCGCGTTTTTCGGCGCGCCAATCGCGCATGAGGATGACGCCGAGCGCGCGATTCGCGCGGGCTTGGCAATTTTGCGCGGCATCAGCGAGTATGCGGCAGAACTGCAGAAAAAATCGCGCGTTGAGAATTTTCAAATGCGCATTGGATTGAACACGGGGCTAGTCGTGGTGGGAAATATCGGCAGTGATTTGCATATGGAATATCTCGCGGTCGGCGATACAGTCAATCTCGCCGCGCGCATGCAAAGCGCGGCGGAACCAAACGCGATTTTGATTTCGGAAAATACGCATCGGCTCGCGGCGCAATTGTTTGAGTTTGAAGACAAGGGAAAAATAACTGTCAAAGGAAAAACGGAACCGATTCAAGTGTATCGCGTCGTCACCGAAAAAAAAGGCGCGGTGCGCACGCGCGGCATCGCGGGTTTGCAATCGCCGATGGTGGGACGCGCGCGCGAATTTTCGACGCTCGTTCAAATCACGCGCGATTTGCGCGCGGGGCGCGGCTCGATCGTCGCGATTATCGGCGAAGCCGGTTTGGGCAAATCGCGTTTGACCGCCGAGTGGCGAAGGTCCGCGCTCGCGGAATCGGACAAGCCGTTGAATTGGATCGAGGGTCGGTGCGTTTCGTACGGAATGAGTATGGCGCATCATCTCAGTACCGATATTTTGCGCGCGATCATCGGCGCGCCCGCGGGCTCGACCGAACAAGAAACACACGACGCGTTGTGGAAATTAATTGACTCGCTGTTTGGCGACGAAATGAAAGAGGTCTATCCGTTCCTTGGCCATTTGCTCGGAATAAAGTTGGAAGAGGAAATGGAAGCGCGCGTGAAATATCTGGATGGTCCCGCGCTGCAAAATAAATACATCGCGGCGTACAAAAAATTATTGACCGCGCTCGCGCACAAAACGCCGACGGTTTTGGTGTGCGAAGATTTGCATTGGGCGGATCCATCTTCGATTGAACTCGGAACGCAAATCGTTCCGCTCGTTTCGGACGCGCCGCTCGTGATCGTGTTTGTGACGCGGCAAGATAAAGAGAGCGCGGGTTGGAAATTATTGGAGCAAGCGAAAGATTTGCCTGGCGCGGGCTTGACGGAATTGCATCTCTCGCCGCTCGGTGAAAATGACAGCAAACAACTCGTCAGCAATTTGCTGGAGGTCGAAGCGTTGCCAGAAAATTTGCGCGCGCTCATTCTCGCCAAAGCGGAAGGCAATCCGTTTTTTGTCGAAGAAGTGATTCGGATGTTGATCGATCGCGGCGGCATTGCGCTGAAAGAAGGCAAGTGGACCGTCACGCGCGAAATCAACACGATTGAAATTCCCGACACGCTGCAAGGCGTGCTGACCGCGCGCATTGATCGTTTGCCCGAAGATGCGAAACGCGTTTTGCAAATCGCATCGGTCATCGGGAGAAAATTTCAAGTGAAGGTGTTGGAAAAAGTTTTGGAGCAGCAAGGGTTGTGAGGTTTTGTATTTTTCCGACCCTCACCCTGTCCCTCTCCCTTGAAGGAAGAGGAAATTTCTAAAGCGTCCCTCTCCGCTTTGGGGAGAGGACAGGTGAGGGGAAAGGTTTCGACAATGTCGCGACTCCATCGTATCAAGCCGAGCAAACTAAAATTCGCGCGAAAACTACGCCGTCCTCTCACGCCTCCTGAGCAATTGCTCTGGGCACGAATAAGAAATCGTCAGTTGGGCGGTTTCAAGTTTCGGCGTCAACATCCAATCGGAAAATACATCGCAGATTTTTGTTGCGCGGAAAATAAATTGATAATTGAGTTGGATGGAGATTCACACGCCGATCAAATTGAATACGATGAAAAACGGACAAATGATTTGAAACAGCAAGGTTACACAGTAATACGATTCACGAATAGGAACGTGAAAAATGGATTAGAGAATGTGATACAAACAATTTGGAATGAGTGCATAAATAGGGAGGAGTCAAAATGATTCGGATCGAAACAAATGTTGACATTAACAGGCAAGTCACCGCGTTCGAGCGCGACAAAAAACTTGCGTTTGTCGGTTCAGGCGAAGGAATGGCATACACCGCCGATATGAATTTTGAATCAACTGGCGGCGGCACGCGCGTGAATTATAAATTCACGGTTCAAGTTTCTGGGTTGATGAAACTCCTCGAACCTCTTCTCGCGGGTCAGGTGCGAAAAGAAGAAGAGGGCGAGTTGAAAAAATTGAAACAATTGCTCGAAGCGTAAGTGATGAATCTCGCGATAACGCTCGCGCAACTTGAGAACGAACAACTTATCCGCGCGCTCGACGAAGCATATCTATTCAAGCACGCGCTGACGCAAGAGACCGCGTATCAATCGCTCTTGCGCCAATCACGGCGCGATATCCATCGCGTCGTCGCGGAAACGTACGAAAAACTTTTTGCCGATCAATTGGACGATTACGCCGCGATTCTCGCGCGGCATTATGCCGAAACGGATGAGACGGGAAAAGTAATCGAGTACGAAACGCGCGCGGGTGATGCGGCGGCGCGCGTGCACGCGCCGCTGATCGCGCTCGAACATTTCGCGCACGCGTTGGAATTGGTCACGCGGAACGGCACAGCCGCGATGGTTGCCCCGACGGATTTGTTTCTCAAAAAGGGCCGGATGCTTGAACTCGCGGGGAGATTCGAGGACGCGCTCGCGAATTACGCGGCGATGGAAACGCGCGCACGCGAATCGAAAGATCGCGCGATGGAACTCGCGGCATTGATCGCGCAAGCCACGATTCGCTCTTCGACTTCGGCGGTGCGC
>JACQEA010000019.1 GCA_016200825.1 Chloroflexota bacterium
CGTACATTTTTTTCATCTCACGCACATAGTACATCCCCGCGAGCGCAAGCTTGGAGACCGGCGTCGCGGGTTTTTCGATCAAGCGCGTCACGAAATCGTTTTCAACTAGCGCGACACCCAAGCGCGATGGATCGTCCACCGCTTTCACAAACGCGAGCGCGTCCGCGCGAAAATCGGCAAGCCCGGAGAAATCGGCTTGCAAAATTCCATCGCCGAAAATAATGATCGCGTCGCCGCGCACTGTTGGTCGCGTTAACGCGACCGCGGGCGCTTGCCCGTCAAAATTTTGTTGCAAAAAAAAACGCGCGGGGATTTTGTAATGGGCTTCCACCCACGCTTGAATCTGGTCCCCAAAATGTCCCACCACAATGTCGAACTCTTCCATTTGCGGAATCGCGGCGAGCATATCCAAAATATATTTTAGAATCGGATGACCCGCCACCGGCAAGAGCGGCTTGGGCGTAGTAAATGTGTGCGGACGCATACGCGTGCCGAGTCCGGCGACGAGGACAATAGATTTCATTGGAGTTGGAGGCTAGAGATTGGAAATTGGAAGTTGGAAATTAGAAATTGGAAATTAGAATTTAGAATTTTTTCCCGCGACGATAATCACAAACTCGCCCTTGAATGGATGCTTTTCAAAATGCGCGACAGTTTGCGCCAACGAACCGCGCACGATGTTTTCATCGCGCATCGTCAGATTGCACGCCACGCACACGCGTCGCGCATCGCCAATCACATCGCGCAAGTCCGCGAGCAACGCGCTCAGACGATACGGCGCGTCAATGACAATCCAGGTATCGCGTTCAGTTTTGAGTTCGCGCAATTCCGCGCGCCGCGTTTCTTTTTTGGGTGAGAGCAATCCAACAAAACGAAAACGCGTCAGCGGCAACCCGCTCACCACCAACGCCGCGAGCAAACTCGACGCGCCGGGAATTGCCGTGACGGAAATATTTTCGCGCAGAGCGTCTGCTACCAAACGCCCGCCCGGATCCGCGAGCAACGGCGTGCCGTGATCGGAAATCAGCGCGAGGTGCGCGCCGCTTTTCAATCGCGCTAAAAGTTCCGGATTGAGTTCGCGTTCAGTATGCTCGTTCAGTTCGATCAGTTCTTTTTCAATTTCGTACTGCGCCAAAAGCCGCGCGCCGGCGCGCCGCTCTTCGCAAATGATCGCGTCCGCCGCGCGCAAAATGTTTAGCGCGCGCAACGTAATGTCGTCCGGATTGCCGATGGGAGTAGAGACGATCGAGAGCATACGCTATGCCCATTTTCGCATCTGGGCAATCTCGCGCAGGACTTGAATGAGATCCGGCGCTTGAATAGAGATTACGCGCGCAGATTCATGTTTGTGCTCGAGGGAAGGCAGCGCAACAAAACTTGCGCGAGCGAATTGATCAAGGAGAGTTTTCGTCTCCGCAAAATATTCTTCAATATTCAAAGCGCAGATCCTTGAGCTGATTGAGTTTCTCCTCCAAGCGTTGAGTCAACTTGAACTCGCCTGCCCATTGAACGTATTCATCATCTCCACCCTGCAAATCTTCCGCGGTCTGGGTGCGAATAAATTCTTCCGAAGATATTTTGTATTTGGATTCAAATGGCGCGAGTCGTTTGCGCGCCAGGTCTAGAGCAAGTTGCAGTCTGGCGATTTCGGACTGAATCGCTGATTTCACCAACTCGATGAGTTGTAAATTCTGTTTCGGTTCGATATGAAGGACATGCATATTCCACCTCTGGCGAATTCGCCGTGCGTCTCAAATTGCAAATTGAATTGTACCTATTCTCATTCACGCTGTCAAAGCAAATTGCCAATCACCCAATATCCAATTACTGCCAACGCGCTGCCAAACACGCTCGCGCTGAAATTCACCGCGTCATTATCGAGCCAGCGCGCGCCGCGCACTAAACGCGTCGCGCGTCCACACCGATGCACGCGCGCTTCCGTTTCTGTTTGATCGTAATCGCAAAAATAAATTGCTTGCACCGTTGCGCCAAGAAACGAATCGAACAACGCGCCGAGAAATCCCGCCAGCGTCACAACGGAAAGTTGTCCAGCGCCAAGCGCAAGTCGTGGAGTGAAGAAGAACAATTGAAAATCAAAAGAGATGAACAGAAAAACAAAACCAATCATGGCGATGAACCCTGCGCCACACAACGCGACGAATGTTCCCAACAAAGTGATCGCGCCGCTCGTTCCCGTCGCGACAATTTTTCCATTTATAATCATTCGCGGCGGTGATTTACTCAATACGCCTAATTCGGTTGCCCACGTATCTGCGTTCACCGTCGCGAGCGCGCCGAGATACGCGGCGAAGAGCAAGGGATGTGAATTGAATGAATATGCCAACGCGATCAGTGCGCCCCACCCGCCGTTCGCGATCACCTGCGCGAAATCGCGGCGATGACCTTTTTGAAATTTTTCCGCCAGCGGTTCTTTGGCGCGCGCGCGATAATGCGAGAGCGCGGACGAGGAAATAAAAAACGCGACCAGCAGAATTGCCCACCCAATTCCACCGCTCGCGAAAATTATTCCGCCGACGATCCACGCGCCCACCGCGCCGCTGTGCGATAACGATCCGCGCGCGTAACCCAACGCCGCGATGATCGCGCTAAAAAACAATCCGAGTAGCAAAGTGGAAAACGTCAAGAGGAATCAGAACGATCCGCCAATAATATTGATCGCGCCGAACCACATCAACAGTGCGACCACATCCGCGCCCGCCGCGAATAAAATGCGTGCGGCGCGTTCGCGCGTGGCAAGCGCGAGGAGCGCATTGAGAAGCCAAATGATGAACGCAATCACCGGCAAGCCAAAAATTCCAAATCTAAGTTCAAGATGATTCTGCCCGGTGTTTTCATCCGCTTGAACTGCAAAAATAAATTTGGGTTCAATCCGATCGGGCAATCCGTTCGCGTCGAAATGGAGTGGAATCGCTTCCGGCAAAGCATCGTAGCGCAGAAATAAAAAAATCGCGAGCGTCAAATTGAGGACGAGCGCGAATCCGAAAAGCATGACGAGCGCGCGATCATTCAACCGCCGCGCGAAACTTCGCGAGGGGCGCGCAGAAATACCGGACGGTCGAACAACATACGGAGTAATTTCGGGAGAATCCATTGTAGAAAAAGCGCGGATGGCTAGGACGTGTATGCAAAATCTTCTGGCAGGATTCTTGATCGTCTGGCAAAAAGGTTTTTCACCAAAGCCAGTGAGAATAAATCTTTTTGCCTACACGCCCTAATCGTGAATCGGCGCGCGGGATGATTTGCCATCAGCCATCTGCGTAGCGCAATTCGTTATTCGCTATAGACCGGGGTCAACCAATCCATATACTTTGGATATTTGCCGCGCACAACGCGAAAATAAATCTCTTGCAATTTTTGCGTGAGCGCGCCCACGTGCCCTTCACCGACTTGGCGATGATCAATTTCCACAATTCCCGCAACTTGCGCGCCGGTGCCGCAAAAAAGTACTTCATCCGCGATGTACAGTTCGGAGCGATCAATGCTGCGCTCGATCACTTCCACGCCGATCTCGGCGCGAAAGAGTTGCATCACAGTGTTGCGCGTGATGCCTTCGAGAATATTATCCGAGACCGGCGGCGTGTACACTTTGCCGTCGCGCACGACGAACAAATTCTCCGCGCTGCCTTCCGCGACGTGCCCGTCTTGATTCAAGACGATGCCCTCGTCGTACCCGTTCCAATGCGCTTCACTGCGCGCGAACGCGGAATTGACATAGCCGCCGGTGATTTTGCCGCGCGACGGCAAAATATTGTCGTCGAGTCGCCGCCATGATGACGTGCACGCGCGCACTTCCAGCTTGATGTAATTTCCTTGCGGCCGCGTGTAACACGCAAAATCAAATTCAACATCGTACAAACGCGGCGTAATGTCTTCCGTCGCGTTGTACAACAACGGACGCACGTACGCGTCTTCGCGATAATTCTCGCGGCGAATCAAATCCAAAGTGATCGCGCGCAAATCGTCCGCCGAGTACGGCAGAGTCGTGTTGAACAATTTGCACGAGTTGAGAAAACGTTTAAAGTGATCGCTCATGCGAAACACGTACAACTGACGCGCGTCGGCATTCCAGTACGCGCGCAATCCGCCGAACGCGCCGATGCCATAGTTGACCACTTGCGTCATGATGCTCAGTTTCGCTTCGTGGATCGGCACGACGCGGCTTTGAAAGAACGCCCATTGCGGATGCGGCGCGATCTTTTGCGCGGGATCGCGCGGGCGTGTTTGCAGTGGTGCAATTGCTTGAACCATAGTTACCCTCCTGAAAGTTTTTGGCTCGTTTCGACAAGTTCCGAGCCATTCGAATCACGGCGTTGTGATAAAGAAGGGTTCGCCGGAAAAAACGGCGAGGATAAGTCCAAATTATTTTCCCAGACCTTGAGCTGATCAATCAAGGCGTGACTCGTCAGATCCAAATGAATCGGCGTGATCGAAACAAAATTGTGCGCGAGCGCGCCAATGTCCGTGCCTTCTTCCACTAGACCCGTCGGCGTGTCTCCGCCGATCCAATAATATTTTTTTCCGCTCGGATCCATGCGTTCCACTAGCGCATCGCGATAAATGCGCGTGCCCAAACGCGTGATCCGTAATCCGCGGATTTGATCGCGCGGAATGGCGGGAATATTAATATTGAGAAATGTATCGCGCGGAAGCGGAGTGGCAAGAATTCGCCGCGCGAGTTGCAACGCGATTTCTCCCGCCGCGGAAAAATCCGCGTCGGCGCGATTGCCCGCGTCGAGCGAGACCGCGAGCGAGGGAATGTGATTGATCGCGCCTTCCATTGCCGCGGCAACGGTGCCGGAGTACGTCACATCGTGCGCGAGATTTCCGGCCGGATTAATTCCGCTCACGACCAGCGCGGGTTTTTCCGAAAATAATCCGAGCATGACAAGCGCGACGCAATCGGTGGGCGCGCCGTCGGTTGCGTATGCGGGCGAACCATCGCGCAAAAGTGTAGAGTCAACGCGCAGAGGTTTGTACAACGTTTTGGTATGCCCCGCCGCGCTCCAATTGCGATTGGGCGCGACGACAATTGTTTTGGCGAGGGATTGCAACGCGTTTTTCAACGCGAGCAAACCCGGCGCATCAACGCCATCGTCGTTCGTGATGAGGATGTACATTTGCGATCCGATGTCATTGCGAGCCCCCAAGGGGCGAAGCAATCCCCAAGATTCTTGGAGATTGCTTCGTCGGGCTAGAGCCCGCCTCGCAATGACACGCGAAATTTATTTCACCGTCAATTTGCCAACCATGCCCGCTTCTTTGTGACCGGGCACGTCGCAGGTGATCTCGTACGTGCCTGCCGCCGGCGCGGTAAAAGTTTTAGTGACCGTTTGTCCGGGATCAACTGTGAGTTTGACATTTGCCGCGGCGAGAATCCACGTATGTTGAATACTGCCGGCATTTTTCACCGTGAGATTCACGGTTTGTCCGGGCGCGGCTGTGATTTCGGCGGGATCAAATTTAAATTCCGTGTTCGTCACGGTGATATTCAATCCCGCGCTCGACGCGCCGGTGCCGCCCGAGCCGCCGCAGCCTGCGATTAAAATCGCGACGAGCGCGACGACGACAAAAAAAATTGTGGTACGTTTCGACATCTACTTCCTCCTGAGAATGAAATTTAGTTAACAGCAAGCAGTTATCAGTAGAAATCCTCTACTGTTGACTGTCGACTGTTTACTTTTTTTCTTTGACTTGATGTTGCACGATCACATTCACAGTTGAACTTTCCGCGCGATTACCCGCCGCATCCACCGCGATTACTTTGATCACGTGCGATTCCACAAAACCGGGCGCGGTCGTGTTTGAAATCGGCGTGGTGTTTGAGATGAGAATCATGCCGGTTGTAAACACGGCGGTCACGGCTGGATTGGGCGCTTTGACGCGCGTCAATTGCGGATTCAATTGTTCAGTCAGAATTATTCCGTCTGCGGTTGAAATCGTGCGCGTGACCGTGATGGGTTTCGTCGGCGTCACGCTGATTGCGGCTTGAATCGTTGGCGTTAGCGTATCGGACATTTTGATCGTCCATTTTTTGTTGAACGGCGCGACGGTGGTCGCGCCGACGAACGCGCCGTCCACGTAAAATTCCACGCGCCCCATCGACGCGTTGTCGATCGCGTCGACGCCGATCGAAACCCACTCATCTTTTTCCGGCGAATAAATCGCGCCGTTCGCCGGGTGAATGATTTTAACTGTTGGCGGCGTATTGTCAACAATCACTTGGATTGCCGCTTGGCGCAAATTTCCTTTTTTATCAATCACGGTCAATTGCAAACTATACAATCCATCCAGACCCGCGACATCCCATTGTTCTAACACACTTCCATCCACGCGCTCGCGATGATCGGTGCCGATTTGAATCCATTGCGTTGGATCAAGTCCTTTGCCGTACGCGAGTCGAAACACATCCAGATTTTCAATGCGCGCGTTGCCGACAATCGTCAACAATCCTTTTATTTGCGAGTACGATAAGGGACTGGTGATCGCTACATCCCCGCCGAGCGGCGCGCGGGACGCGGTGTTGTACTCGGTCGGCGGCTGCGGAATATTATTATCGCGCACCCAATCGCGCGCTTCTTCCGGATAAATTGGAAAAACTTTTTCTTCTACTTGTTCCGGCGGATCGTACACCGTCGCGAGTTTGCCGTTCAGTTTGTTGATGCGAAACGTTTGCCAAATATTGTCGAATGTTTTTGGCTCCGTGCCTGCGATAAAAAGTTCTTTGACGCGCTCGGGACAGTACGGCGTGGGCAACAAGCCGCTCGTCGCGCAGACTTCAACCCGCGTCATTCCGGGCGCTTCAGCAAATGGTTTGACCGGCAGACCTTGATGAATTTTTTCCATCAGATCATGCCAGATCGGTCCGGCGCCGCTGACGCCGCTGATGTGTTCCATTTCCGCGTTGTCCGCGTTCCCAACCCACACGCCGACCGCGTAATCCGGCGTGTAACCAATCGTCCAATTATCGCGCCAATCGGAGGTCGTGCCGGTTTTTGCCGCGGCAGGTCGCGATAGTTTCAACACATTGTTCACGCCAAAGCCCGGCGCGCGCGCGGAATTATCGGACAAAATATCGTTGACCAAATACGCGAGTTGCGGCGTGAGAATTTGTTGTTTCTCCGGTTGTTTGAATTCATACAACGTGTTGTTGTTCGAATCGCTTACTTTGAGAATCGCGACCGGGTCGAGCGTGCGAAAACCGGGTTTGATATTTTCGGGATCTATCGCCGCGCCCGCCATGATTCCGCCGTTCGCAAGCACGCTGTTCGCGTACGTGATATCGAGCAACGTAACTTCGCCGCCACCGAGTGTGAGCGCGAGTCCGTATTTATCGCGATTGAGCGTGTTGATGCCCATACGATGCGCGGTGTTCACAACATTTTTCACGCCGACTTCTTTGATTAATTTTACGGCGGGAATATTGAAACTTGATGCGAGCGCGATGCGGAGCCGCGTAGGTCCATGATATTTGCGATCATAATTTTCGGGAACGTACGGCGGATTAGGCGAATCGTCGAAAACGGTTCGCACGTCCATCAACATTGATGCGGCGGTGTAGCCTTGCGCGAACGCGGTGAGGTACGTAAATATTTTAAAGGTCGAACCCGGTTGGCGCACGGCAGTAGAAACATTAACCTGTCCATCAATTTCGCGATTAAAATAATCTACCGACCCCACCATGCCCACAATTTCGCCGGTGTTCGGTTTAAGAACGACGACCGACGCGTTGCTCACATTGCGTTTATCGGCTTGGAGTTTCGCGATTTGATCGCGCGCGGTTTGTTCGGCGGATTGTTGCACGTTGTAATCGAGCGTGGTGATAACTTTCATTCCGCCGCGATACAATGCTTGCGCGCCAAATTTTTCTTCCAACTGGCGGCGCACGTAAAAAACAAAATGCGGCGCGCGAATATCAAATCGTTTCGGCGTGACGCGCATCTTGGTATTTTTCGCCTCGACCGTTTCTTCGAGCGGAACATAGCCCTGTAAATACATTTGATCGAGAACGATATTGCGGCGTTCAATCGCGGCTTGCGGATCGTCAATCGGGTTGAGGAGTGGATATTGCGGAATCGCGGCGAGGGTCGCGCAATCGGCGAGATCTAAATCTTGCACGTGCTTGCCGAAATACGCGTCGGCGGCGGCTTCAATGCCGTACGCGAGATTGCCATAGTTGTTGCCGTTCAAATACCATTCCAAAATTTGTTTCTTGTCGTACTTGCGCGCGATTTCGGTGGAGAGGATGAGCTCTTTGATTTTGCGCGAGAGGAGCGGTTGCGCGCGTTCTTCGACCGGGATCAAAACATTTTTGACGAGTTGTTGCGTGATGGATGAACCGCCTTGCAGACGACCGCCCGTCAAGGTGATGAACGCGGCGCGCGCAATTCCCAAAATATCATAACCGGGATTGGTCCAAAAATTTCGATCTTCCAACGCGACCGTCGCGTTCTTGCAATTTTCGGGAATGCGCTCGAGCGGGACCACCGTGCGACTGCCGCCGAGCGGGTCAATAATTTCATACAACACGACCGTGCCGGTGCGATCATAAATGCGCGAGGTTTTAAATTGTTGGTTGGTTTGCGTGACGATTGCGCCGGGTTCGGGCAGTCCTTGCGCGTAATAGTTGTAGATAAAAATCGCGCCGCCGGCCGCGAGGATGACGGCGGTGAAAAGTAGACCGATGATGAGGAGAATGCTACTTAGCGTGACGCGCAACACAAGAGGTGTTTTGCGCTGGCGTCGCTTGCGCAGGACGTACGAACGTGCGGTCACTGATGTCTGTTCCTTAATTTCCCGCGCCGAGTCTAACATTATTTCCGCGTTCTTGCAAACTCAAACTTGCAATTTCCAATTTCTAACTTCCAACTTCCAACCTCCAACTTCCATTTGACTTTTCTATTTCTTCACGCGACAATTGCGCGCGATGGTGGACGTGATTCGCACGTTTGTCGCGATTGAACTCGACGCGGCAATGCAACGCGCGCTACGCGATTTGCAAGCGCGACTCACCCGCGAACGCGCGGCGCGATTCGTGCGCTGGGTCGCGCCGGAGAATATTCACCTCACGCTAAAATTTTTCGGCGACGTGGAAGCAAGCCGATTGCCCGATCTCGAACGCGCGATTACGGACGCGAGCGCGAATGCTTCGCCCTTCAATCTAGCGTTGGAAAATCTCGGCGCGTTTCCTAATCTGAACCAACCGCGCGTCGTTTGGGTAGGCTTGCAAGGCGAAATCGAAATTGCCGCGCGGCTCGCGGAAAAAATCGACGCGGCGGGCGCGGCGTTAGGTTATGCGCGCGAGACGCGTCCGTTCGCGCCGCATCTTACGCTGGGGCGCGTCAAACGCGATGTAAGTCCAAATGATTCGCGCTTGATCGGTGAGATGATCGAGAATGTGAAAGTTGGCGCGTTGGGGAATTTTCGTGTGGAACGTGTGAGTGTGATGAAAAGTGAATTGAAACCAAGTGGGAGTGTGTATATCAGATTGAGTAGCATTGAATTGAAAGAGTAATCCGCGTTGCCGTTAAATTTCTGAGCCGGTCATTGACCGGCTCATTTTTGCACACTCGCTCCCGCTCTTGACGTTCTGCCACATGCAATATAAAATGTAACCACTGTTACATGATCATATCAGGCAGGTATAGTGACTCTTTGGCTTCTCTTGCACTATCAAATCCCCGCGCATCCCACTGCTCAACGCGTATACATCTGGCGGAAACTCAAGCGGCTCGGCGCCATTCTGCTGTACGGCGCGGTTTGGGTGTTGCCTGCAACGGCGCGCACGCGTGAGCAATTTCAGTGGCTGGCTTCCGAAATCGCGGAACTCGGCGGAGAAGCAATGCTGTGGGAGGCGCGGCTGACACCAGCTAATCAAGACTCGTCGTTGATTCGTCAGTTCACAGTTCAAGTGGAACGTGAGTATCAGAAAATCGCGTCGGAATTAAACCGAAGAAAACCTGATCTTGCCGGACTTTCGCGGAAGTATCAGCAAGTTCAAATGACAGACTATTTTCAATCGCCTTTCGGAGTTCGAGTGCGCGAAGCGCTAATGTCTGCGCGAAACGGAGCCACGCGATGAAATGGGTAACGTGGGAAAATGTAGCGGTGGATCGAATGGCGTGTGCGTGGCTTATTTCCAGATTCATTGACGCCAAAGCCGAATTCATTTTTGTGTCGGTTGGATCCAAACGATTGCCCATGGGCGAACCTTTCGACATTCCCGGCGCGCGTCTCTCGCATCGTCGCGGGCATTGCACCTTTCACACTATTCTGCGCGAGTACAAATTGAAAGACTCGGTGCTCGATCGAATCGCGCAAATTGTGGATGAAGCGGATGTCGTCCAAGAAATTACTGTCGAACCGACCGCGCTGGGACTCGATTTAATTTGTCGCGGTATCCGCCTGACCAGTTCCGACGATCAAACAGCCATTGAACGCGGGCGGTTGATTTACGAAGCATTGTACGCGCAATTGTCCGAGGATATGTCGTCGCAATCAGCACGGCCGCTTCCGATCAAACCTAACGAACTTCAAGTCGCGCGGCAACCGCGCCGCGCGAGGAATAAAAAATCTCTAAAGAAAGGGAGAAGAAGAAAATGAAATGGCTCACTCGTTCGCACGTGCATGTTGATCGCGTCGCATGTCCTTGGCTCATTACGCGATTCGTTGACAACCACGCGGAATTTCTCTTTGTGCCGCGCAGTCGCGTCGACGCGGTCGCGAAAGAAACCGGCGCGATTCCGTATGACGCGCCCGGCGTCGAGCTCGGTCACGTTGATGGGCGCTGTTCTTTCGAGTCCATCATCGTCAAGTACGATCTGAAAGACCCCGCGCTCGCGCGCATGGCGAAGATCGTTCATGCCGCCGATATTGCCGAAGACATTGACAAAGATCCGCTTGCGCGCGGACTCGAAGCGATTGCGAACGGATATAGTCTGCGTTATCCGAACGACGAAGAAAACCTACAGCATCAGTTCGCCGTGTACGATGCACTGTACGCGTGGTGCCGCTTGCAAGTGGCGAAAGTGTAATGTCTCTGCGTCATCTGGGTTACATAGATTTGCCGGCGAATGCCCAGCCGGGCGGGTTCGATCACGCGGCGATTCATCGCGCGAGCGCGCGCTTGTACGTCGCGCACACTTGCAATGACGCGCTCGACGTGATTGATTGCGCGACGGATCGTTATTTGCATTCGATTCCAAA
Organism: Chloroflexota bacterium; assembly: GCA_016200825.1. GTDB lineage: Bacteria > Chloroflexota > Anaerolineae > UBA4142 > UBA4142 > JACQEA01. The sequence goes on from JACQEA010000019.1 coordinate 11,224, forward strand.
TCTGACCGGTGTCGCGGGCGCGCTCGTTTCGGATGAACGCAATCTCGTTTTCACTTCGAATCGAGGCGAGAACAGCGTGGGAATTTTTTTGCCTGACGATGAAAAAAATCTGAGTAAAGTTACAGTCGGCGTGCGCCCAAACGGTCTTGCGTACGATCCCACGCGCAATCTTTTGCTTGCCGCGAACGTCGGCGACCCCGCTATTTCGGATTCGTTCTCGATCTCAATCGTGGATGTGTCAAAGCGCGCCATGATTGCGAGCATTCCTGTACCGGGGCGCACGCGCTGGACGATCTTTGATGAGCAGTCGGACGTTTTTTTCGTAAACATCGTTGATCCCGCGCAGATTGTCATCGTTAATGCAAAAGATCCCACGCGAATCGCGCGCGTGTTCGAAATTCCGGTGGCGGGACCGCATGGACTTGATTTGGACGCGGAGCAGCATCGCTTGTTCTGCGCGTGCGACGAGAAAAAATTGTTGACCGCGGACACACGCACAGGCGCGGTGTCAACCGAATCGGATCTGAGCGGCGCGCCCGACGTAATTTTCTTCAACGCCGCGCGCAAGCATTTGTACGTTGCGATTGGCGATCCCGGTGTGATTGATGTTTTCGACACCGACGCGATGAAGCGCATCGAAACTGTGGCGACGGAAAAGGGCGCGCATACAATCGCGTTTGACGCGGAGCGAAATAAAGTTTACGCGTTTTTGCCGCAGACGCATCGCGCAGCGATATTCGTGGACTAGGGAGTGAGCAATGGAGCAAAAACCGGTCGGACTCTCGGACCTCGTCAAATATTTTTTGCGGCTTGGCGCGTTTGGA
>JACQEA010000020.1 GCA_016200825.1 Chloroflexota bacterium
CACATTGATCGCGCAGACGAATGGGCAAACGATTGCGGGCAAAAATGTTTGGTATCAAATTAATATCGCCGATCAAAATAAAACCGGCTGGATTTTTGGCGACAATGTTGAAATCGTAAGCGGCGATCCAAAAACCTTGCCAACTGTCGCGGGCACGCCGACTCCAACTCCAAAAGGCGGTGCGCCAAAATCCGGCGCGACCGCGACACTCACGCCGATTGGTGGACCGACACCGACGACGAAACCTTAGAGAAATTTGTCATTGCGAGGCGGGCTTTAGCCTGACGAAGCAATCTTCTAATGCATTTTGGGGATTGCTTCGCTACGCTCGCAATGACGTTGACTGAGAGGAAAAAAATTCTCAATGGATTTATTCGATCTGCCTAAACTCATCGAATCATTTGGTTACGCCGGGATTTTTGCGATTGTGTTTGCGGAATCCGGTTTATTCTTTGGATTCTTTTTGCCGGGCGATAGTTTATTGCTCACAGCCGGGTTGCTCGCGTCCCGCGCGATTCTCAACATTTTTATTCTCGTGCCGGGAATTTTCATCGCCGCGGTGGTGGGCGATAACGTGGGCTATTGGTTCGGCCACAAAGTGGGTCCGCCAATTTTCAATCGCGAGGATTCGCGTTTTTTCAAACGCAAAAACTTGCTCAAGGCAAAAGAATTCTACGACCAGTACGGCGGCATCACCGTCACCGCCGCGCGCTTTATGCCGTTCATCCGCACCTTTGCGCCGATTGTCGCGCAACCGCGTGGCATGTGTGGAATGAAAATAAACAAACGATTCGCGCGTGGGTGAAAAATCTTTTCGCGCGCAATCGCGCCGGGAAAGAACGGGAAGCCGAGTAGCCGATGGCAGATAGCACGTAGCGGATAGCCGATAGCAAATGAGAAAACGCGGAGTTATTTTCTCTCGCGTTTTTTCATTTCCCGAACAACTATTAGCGATCTTCCATATGCCATCTGCCATCAGCTATCCGCCATCAGCCATTTGCTATCTGCTATTTGCTTTTCAACTGTTTGTCAAAAAAATCCGCCATCAGACGCGTAATCTCGGCGCGCGATGGATTGATCGCGCCGCCGCTCGGCGCGAAACCGTGCCCCGCGTTTTTCACGACAACGAGCGAGGATTCCACGCCCGCGCTTTTTAGTTTATCATTCAGAATTTGCGATTGACTCAACGGCACGACCTCGTCCTTGTCGCCATGCAAGATCGAAAATGGCGGATCGTCTTGGCTGACGTACGTGATCGGACTATAACGCGCGGCGAGTTCTGACGCATTCGATAAATTCGCGCCGAAAACTCTTTGCATCGTCACGGGATTTGATCCAATGTAGCCGTTCGTAAAATCCGCGGGACCGAAATAATCCACCACCGCTTGCACGCGCGACGATTGCTCCGCGTATTCACCCACATCGAATCCCGCGCGCGCATCGCTCGTCCCTAACAGCGCGACCAAATGCCCGCCCGCGCTGCCGCCCCATACTCCAACTCGATTTGGATCGAGTCCGTACTGCGCGGCGTTCGCGCGCAGTGAACGAATCGCGCATTTCACGTCTTGAATCTGCGCGGGAAATTTATATTGCGGCGCGAGCCGATAGTTAATGCTGAACACCGCGTACCCGCGTGTTTGCAATTCTGAAATATCGCGCGCGCCCTCACCGCTCGATTTGTCGCCTTGCGTCCATCCTCCGCCGTGCACGTAAACCACCGCAGGCGCGTTGTTCAACACGCGCGGATAATACGCGTCCATTTTCAACGCGACATTGTCCATCGTACAGTACGTCACATCGCGTTCCACTTTGCCCGCGTTGCGCGAATCGGGTGTGAGTTGCGCGTTCGCGCGCGGGGTTGGAGTCGCGAGCGTGTTTGTCGGCGCGATGTTCGGCGCGATTGTTGGCGCGGGCGCGTTAACATCCGCGCGCTGACACGCGATTGCGAAGAAGACGAGGCACAGCGCAAGAATTTTTTGTTGAAGCATACTTTATTTTTTGGGACGCGGATGAACGCGCCTTTTGTCATTGCGAGGAGCGCGTAGCGCAACGAAGCAATCTCCTTTTTACTTGGGGATTGCTTCGCCCACAAAATTAGTGGGCTCGCAATGACGGGCCTCATTTGATCCGCGCACAATCGTACAGCCGTTGTCCGCCTAAGCCAAAATCATTCACCGCCGCGCATTTTTCCGTTGCCCACCGCGCCACGTCGTTCGTCTGATTATTTTGCGGTGTGATGAGAAAATAGCGCACGTCATTCTGCGCGAGGCGTTGCGCGAATTCTGAAACGGAAAGAATATTATCCATTCCGCTAAATCCGCCGACTGCCATCACCGGCGCACCCGTCTCGAGAATGATCGGCGCGGCGGAATTTGCGTTGACCGTCGCGACCAAAAATTTCGCGCCGTTGCGATGCGCGTTCAGATAATCAATCAAACGATTGTCCGCTGGCAAATTATTTGGACGATTTGGACGCGCGAGTAAATCAGGATCGGCGTACGGCAAACCAACATCGCCGCCATTCAAAACGGGAGTGAGTGACCACGCGGCAGGCGCGATGAGCAAAGCAAAAGTGGAAAAGGCAAACGGTAAAAGTACGAAACGGGAATCGGATTTGAATTTCAAGATCACAAGCGCAAGCGCAGAAATTATTGCGAGCGCGCCAATCGTTGGAATCAGCCAGCGCGCCCACTCGGCAGAATTCGCGACGATTAAAATTTCAACGAGCGCGCTCGCGCCGATCATTATCGGCAACAACCAGCCGCGATATTTTTTCGCGCGGTAATCGCGCCACAGCGCGACCATTCCCGCACCGACGAGCGCGGCAATCGCGGGCGAAAGCATTTCGAGATAATAACGATGAAACAGTCCCGCGTAACTGAAAAAAATTATTTGCGGCGCGAGCCACATGCCCCACAATAACAATTGTTGATGCTCGCGCGCGAACGGCACGCGCACGCGCGTCTGCCACGCCGCGGCGATGAATTCAATCAACGCGAGCGGCAACAACCAACTCGTCTGTCCCGCGAGTTGCGAATTGAAGAGACGCCCCGCGCCCGCGAGTCCCGTTTCATCATTCGGTCCGCGCGGCAAATTATTTTGCGCGTTCGGCGGCGGATTATTTGGCGATGGATTCGGCGGATTGTCGAAAGGTTGTTTCGGTTGCGCGTTCGCGGGCGGATTGGGCGGTGCATCGAATAATTGTTTGGGTTGAGAATTAGGTGGCGGCAAAACCTCATCCCCTTCCCCCTCTCCTAATAGGAGAGGGGATTGGGGAGAAGTCTGCGCGCGCGGTTGATCGCGCAAGCCGAGCCAATTCGCGATGATGCCCAAGCGTTGAACGCCATTGTGTCCAACAATTAATTCCATTTCAGTATTGTTCTGACTACTTCCGACAAACGGACGTTGATCGCGCGGCGTGAGATCAACCGCGACGACCCACGCGAGCGAAACGATCAACAAAATAATCGTCGCGATAAAAAGATGCGCGATGCGTTTCCACCAGCGCGCGTTCGCGGCGACGAGGTACGCAAACCAAAACGCGGGCAGAACGAGAATCGCTTGTAGTTCTTTGATATTGAAACCGATTCCAACCAAAATCGCGCAAACAATCAACCAACGCGCGCTGCCTTTTTCAATCGCGATCGTCACCGCCCACGCGGCGAGGAGAGAAGTGAAGACGAGCAAGCTGTCCACCGTGTTGTTGCGATTCGACGCGATGCTAATCGGCGTGAGCGTCAGCACGAGCGCGGCGATCAATCCCGCGTTCGCGCCAAACACGCGCGCAACCAAAAAATAAATCAGCGCGACCGACAACACGCCCGCGAGCGCTTGCGGCAACAATAAACTAATGCCGTTGAATCCGAATAGCGTTGCGCTCAGCGCTTGAATCCAAAATCCGAGCGGCGGTTTGTCCACCGCAACAAATCCAGCAGGATCAAATGACGCGAAGAAAAAATTGTGCCAGCTCGTCAGCATACTTTTGACAGTCGCGGCGTAGTACAAATTCGCGAAGCCTTCTTGATCGAGCCGATAAAAATGCAAAAAGATTGCCGCGACCAAAATCGCGCCGAGCGCGACGCGTTGCCATACGCGCGGCAAACTGATCGCGGGCGAAAAAGAAATCGCGGTTGAAGAATTAGTTTGTACGTTCATATCGGATAGGAGGTAGCGCCCCATCAAGTCGTTTAGAACAAGATTGCCACAGAACCACACAGAATTTCACAGAAATTTTTAGTGTGTTTCTGTGTGTTTCTGTGGCTGATTATGTATCTCACACTCTTCACATGCTATCATCCGCGCGCCAGTTTAATATCAGATGAGTTACTTGTAAAATCATTGTGAAAAATAAGAACCATTTGCCCCGCTGTGGTATAATACAAAATGTTGCGCCAATTGGGAATAGGCAATTATGCGAATTCTGTTGCGTCTGTTCAAAACACTTGAACCCTATACTCTGCACGTGATTGCACTGCTCGTCTCCGTTTTGGCGGTGACGATCACGTCGCTCTTTACGCCGTCGCTCATTCGCAGCGCGATTGACGACGGACTATCCAAGCGCGATTCCGCCGCGCTCTTTTCCGCGGGCGCGCTGATTATCGCGATTGGCGCGATCCGATCCGTTTTTAATTTCGGCAAACGTTTTCTCTCTGAATGGCTGACCAACACGACGGGCTATGATCTCCGCAACGCGCTGTATGACAAAATTCAACGCTTGCCGTTTAGTTTTCACGATCAAACGCAGACGGGACAATTGATGAGCCGTTGCACCGAAGACGTGTCATCGCTCGCGCGGTTTATCGGGCAAGGCGCGGTCGAGTTGTTGAACGTCGTTCTCTTGTTCGTGGGAATTATCATTTTGCTTTTTCAATCGAGCGCGACGCTCACACTCATCAGCATCGGTCCCGTGATTGTGCTCGCGGTGACGACGTACTATTTTGCCAGCCTGATTCATCCGATGTTTTATCGCATTGACCAAGCGATTGGCGATCTGTCCGCGACCTTGCAAGAAAATTTGACGGGCGCGCAAGTGGTGCGCGCGTTTGCGAAAGAAGATTTTGAAAAAGAAAAATTCGCGCACAAGAGCCGCGTGTTTTTTCGCGCGCGCGTCGCGGTGGTGAACACGTGGGGTTATTTCATGCCCACGACCACCTTGCTGATTATGTTGCCGACGGTGTTGGTGTTGTGGTTCGGCGGGCATATGGTTTTGGATGGAACGATCACGCTCGGCGCGCTCGTCGCGTTCAACGCGTACTTGTTATTGCTCGCGCCGTCGGTGCAAGAGTTGGGCTTTATCATCAGTTCCGCGGGCGAAGCGGTCGCAGGCGGTCAGCGCATTTTTGAAATTTTGGATTTGCGCGAAGAAATTAAATCACCGCCGCGCGCGCTTCAACTGCCGCCGCTCACGGGACGCGTGACGTTTGAAAATGTTTCGTTCAGTTATCGCGGCGCACGCGACGCGCTCACGGATGTTTCGTTTGAGGCGCAACCGAATCAAGTGATCGCGTTGATCGGTCCCACGGGCAGCGGCAAGACCAGCATCACGAATCTCATTCCGCGCTTTTACGATCCGCGCGCGGGACGGGTGTGTGTAGATGGCATTGATGTGCGCGACGCGGAATTGAAATCGTTGCGCGCGCAAATCGGAATCGTTCTGCAGACCTCGCTGCTCTTTTCTGAATCCATTGGCGACAATATTCGTTTTGGTCGCCGCGACGCGACGATGGACGAAATCCGCGCGGCGGCGCGCGCCGCGCGCGCGCACGAGTTCATTTCAAATTTTCCAAACGGCTATGACACCGAAGTCGGCGAACGCGGCATTACGCTTTCGGGCGGACAAAAGCAACGCGTCGCGATTGCGCGCGCGTTGTTGCTGAATCCGCGCATTTTGATTCTTGACGATTCGATGTCGAGTGTGGACACGCAGACCGAGTACGAAATTCAACTCGCGCTCGCGGCGCTGATGCAAAATCGGATTTTGGTGTTGGACGAAGGACGCATCGTTCAACGCGGCAAGCACGCGGAACTGCTCGCGCAAGGCGGACTCTACAAAGAAATTTACGATCTGCAACTCAAAGATCAAGAGCAATATCGTCATGAGATGATGTTCTTGGATGAAGCCGAAGCCGAAATTTCCGAGAATGGACACGCCGCGGCAGAAATCGAAACGGTGAAAGAAGAGCAAGTGGCGGATGATTGAACAATGCTGAAAGCCGAATGATGATTGATGATTGACAAATGACAATTGGCGAATCGCGAAAATCTGAAACCTGAATCCTAAAACCTGAAACCTGAATCCTGAATCCTGCAACCTAACTCGGACAAGCCGAAACCCAATAACGCAAATTGGGACGCGGATAAACGCGGAAAAATCAGATCAAAAATTTATTCGATCCGTTCTTTCCGTGTAAATCCGCGTCCAAAAAAATCTTTGCTTTTTCTGCAAACATTTCACCGTAAGGTACTAGGACTTGCAACCTGAATCCTGCAACCTGAAACTTAAATGTCTTTCCAAGCTCAAGCTCGCCCACAACTTGTCGCGCGACCTGGCGCGCCGCCGCAAGATGATACGATCATCGGCAAGGCGTACGATCCGCAAATCACGCGGCGATTGCTGAAATATCTCGCGC
>JACQEA010000263.1 GCA_016200825.1 Chloroflexota bacterium
CAACAGCGCCGCAATTGCCATACGATAGTACACAAATAAATTCATCGAATTAGTTTGCAGATAACGCAAAAGAAATTTGATGCACGCGTAACCGCTAACGAGCGCGGCGAGAAATCCGATAGGGAATAAAATTAATTCGGACGATGCGAGCGCGCCCGCGCGGAGTTGTGAAAAAATTGTCAGCAAACTTTTCGCGCCCGCGCCCGCGATGATCGGCGTAGAAAGCAAAAACGAAAAGCGCGCCGCGGCTTCGCGTTTCAAACCCAACGCCAAGCCCGCCGTAATCGTCGCGCCCGAACGCGAAACGCCGGGAAATATCGCAAACGCTTGCGCGAGCCCAATCAAGATTGCGTCTTGCAATGCGAGATCGTCGAACGCGCGCAAATGCCGCGCCAAACGATCCGCTAAAAACAAAATCAAACCCAACACCGCGAGCGCGATTGCAATCGCGATGATTGTCGTTGCGCTCGGAGGATGAAAGAGCGCGTCAATTTTGCTTTCGAAAATCGCGCCGACGATTCCACCGGGAATCGAGCCGATCACCAAGAACCACGCGAGCCGCCGATCCGCGTCCGCGCCAATTTTTCGTTCAAGCACACTCGCCACACCTGCGCGAATCACGCGCATCCAATCGCGCGCGAAAAATATCAGCACCGCGACGAGCGTGCCGAGATGTAACGCCACATCAAACGCGAGAGAATTTAGCGCGGGGTCGTTCCATTGAAATAACCACGGGACAAAAATCAAATGGGCGGAACTGGAAACGGGAATAAATTCGGTGAGACCTTGAACCATGCCGAGAATGAGCGCTTGAAGAATGGTCAATGCTTTTCCTTATTCGCCGTGTCATTGCGAGGCGGCAGTTTGTGCCGCCGAAGCAATCTCCACAGTACTCTTGAATCGTTAATACAGGTTGGAGATTGCTTCGCGGATGGATTCGCTTCGCTCACCACATGGTTTACACTGAGCCCTTCACTTCGTTCAGGATGAACTCCGCGAACGAGCTCGCAATGACGTGAGGTTATTTGTTTTCTAAATATTTTTTTAGCAACTGTAACGCCGCGTGCGCGCTCTGCGTTTTATTTTCTAAACGATTCCCGCGCCACACATGTTTTTCGATTTGCAAATCATTCGGCGCGGCGAGCGCGATAAATGTCAAGCCAACTGGTTTGTCGGGTGTGCCGCCGCCGGGGCCTGCAATTCCCGTCACCGCAATTCCAATCGTGGCGGAAAATTTTTCGCGCACGCCGCGCGCCATTGCGGTGACGGTTTCCGCGCTGACCGCGCCGTATTGATTCAACGTCTCCCACGCCACGCCGAGCGCGGCGACCTTCGCTTCATACGCATACGCGATCACCGACGCGACCAAATACGCGGAACTGCCCGGCACATTCGTCAACCAATGCGAAATCAATCCACCCGTGCATGATTCCGCGAGCGCGAGTGTTTGCTTTTGCGCGATCAATAATTCGCCGATCACAATTTCGATTGCGCGTGTTTCCGCTTTCGCCACGCCGCGATTATAGCAGAGAAAAAGAAAAGACCAAATAAAAAATCTCACCGCCAAGCCGCAAAGACGGAAACGTCATTGCGAGCGAAGCGAGGCAATCCCCAGATGCGCTTAGATTGCTTCGTCGCAGACAACGCTCCTCGCAATGACGCTATCATTTTTTGCGCGCTTGGCGTTCCGTTCGCGGAGTTTATACTGAGCGAAGCGAACGTACTCAGGACAGGCATTTGCGGTAATAATTATTTTGGATAAAGTCTAATTCCGATGACGCATTGACTAGGGCAAATCTTCGCGTATAATTAGAGTGGCTGAAGGAGATTTCCTATGATGCGATTTGACCGATTTACCGAACGGGCGCAAGACGCGTTTGCGCGCGCCCACGAAATTATTCAACGCTATCGCCATTCGCAACTCGACGCGGAACATTTGCTCGTCGCCCTGATCGAACAAACTGGCGGCGCGGTGCAAAATATTCTCGAACGCGTGAATGTAGATGCGGACATGTTGCGGCAACGGCTCGATGAAATTCTGCAACAAAATCCCAAAATGTATTATCCGTACAGCAGCGGCGGTCAGGCGCAGGTGTACATCACGCCGCGCGTCAAGCGCATCGTGGACATTGCGAACGAAGAAGCCAATCGTCTCAAAGACGATTACGTTTCCACCGAACATCTTTTGCTCGCGCTTGCGAGCGATCGCGACGGTTCCGCCGGACGATTGTTGAACGATTTGGGTTTGACGCGCGATAAAATTTTGCAAGTCATCCCCGAAATTCGCGGCGGCGCGCGCGTCACCGATCCAACCTCCGAGGGCAAATATAGAATGCTCGAACGTTTTTCGCGCGATCTGACCCAGCTCGCGCGC
>JACQEA010000264.1 GCA_016200825.1 Chloroflexota bacterium
CGCGAGGCCTTCATCGAGCCAATGCGGAAATGAAAATTCGCCGAGCGCGCCGGAGATTTTTGCGTGCATGATCACGTGGGTCATTTCATGCGTCGTCGCGTCTTTCGCAAAATTAATTGTGCGCGGACCGGCATCAATCAACACGACACTGTACTCCGGATGCGTGCGTCCGCCTTCAAACCCCGCGACATTCGGTCCGAGCGCGTTGAGAAAATCATTGCGATTGCCGTACAGAAAAATCTGCACTTGGCGATCCACCGTGACACCCGTGTCTTTTTCCAACAGCGCGAGCGATTGCACGGCGCGATCAAACACTTGTTGACCAAACGTTTGCTCGCCGGAGTACCAATAGATCGCGATCTTGCTGTTGGAAATTTTTTTCCATTGAATGACCGGCTCGTCCACGCGGAACGATTCTTTTGCCGTCGCGGTTTCTTTGCCGTCCACATCTTTGAGCACCCACCAGAATTGTCCGGTCACACCCGGCGGCAAATAATTTTGCTGGAGATTGTACTCATACGCGACGGAAATTTTTTTGCTCGGCGTGAATTCCGGGAGAAAACGCAAACTACTGGACTGTCCGTCCAATTGAATGATCAGCGAAACTTGATTGATTTGCGTCGCGCTGTCCGTGTTCAAATAAAAAACGAGTTGTTGCGGAAATAGATTTGTAAAAGTTTTCGCTGGCGGCGTTGGCGATGGTCCCGTACGCGGCGCAGATGTTACGTTAGCCGCCGGGGCGACCGTTGGGAGCGCGGTTGGATTTTGTCCGCGCGCAGTCGTCGCAGTTGCCGCGGCTGGTTGCCGCGCTTGTGAGAGGCGATCTCCTAGCGACGGCAAGACCGCGACAAAGACCATCGCGCATATACACAACGCCAAAAGCGCAAGGATGGAAAGTGCAATCAAAACTTGTTTCATTACGAAATCCTTCTGACCAATCGTCCGTTCAGCGATTTAGTTTATTTCACTTCGCGCGGTAATTGATCCACCGCAACCTTGATGTACTTGTCGCCTTCTTCGATGAGCATGATCGGAATGTCGTTCTGAATCGGATATTTTCTGCCGCAATCTTTTTCCTGACACACCAACCACACGTCGTTCATTAATTTTAATTGACCCGGATCCGGACCTTCTTTGCGCGTGGGACCGCTAACGCAATGCGGACAACGCAAAATTTCTAGCAATTCTGTACTTACCATACGTTTGCTCCTCCAGATTTGTTTCAAGCGGAACGCGCGAACGTGATTGTAACACAAGCGAACGCGCGCGTAAACTTACGCCAGTATATTTATCGCGTGCTGCAGACGAATACGATACGCGTCCGTTTGAATGCGCGGCGTCGTCATGATGAACGCATCCTCGCCGTTATCGTTATAATAGCGCGGGCGCGTCCCCGCAATTTCAAATCCATATTTTCGATACAACGATTGCGCGGGCGCGTTGCTCACGCGCACTTCCAACGTCACCGTCTCGGCGCGCAATGCGCGCGCGCGCTCGATCATCGCGATCAATAATCGCGCACCGATGCCGCGGCGTCGCCACGCCGGATTCACCGCGATCGTACTGATGTGCGCTTCATCCACCACGAGCCAAAAACCACCATAACCAACAACCGGCTCTGCCGCGCGGATCTGGCGCGATGATGAAGAAAAAAATTTTCGCCAGAAAAATTTGGGGGCAGCTTCTATCGAATCCGCGCGCGCGGGACGCGCGACAAAATAAGATCCATTGGGATTGAATAACAATTCCTGCCGATAGGATAGTTCCGACCACGGCGTCGTAAATGACGCGTACTCAATCTCCATCACTTGAGCCAGATCGGTCACGCGCATGGATTCGATTTCGATCGTAACCGGCGAAGCGTTCACCATAACTAAATTTTTTGCGAAAGATAAATCGGCGCGAGCGCGCTCACGTCATCAAACTCCGCGCGTTCTAATCGCGCCCACGCTAATTGCGCGATCAACGCGGCGCGCCGCGCGTTCGGCGCGGGCGATCCAATCACCGCGCGATCTCCCAATCGCGCGCGCAAATTTTCTTCCAGCGTCCGGTCGAGATCGCCGCAAAATAACGCGCGCGCGTTTTCACTCGCCGCCAATTCGACCAAACTAGTTGGATCGAGGAGCATCAAATCCCCGGCGCGCGTAACGCGATGATTAGTCGGAAAATATTTCGCGACCGCCAAACGATTGCGCCCCGCGACCAACATCGCCCAAATGACAAGCGGTTGCTCGGCGAACGCGTGCGCGAGCGCGTCTAATGCAGAAATTCCAATCAGCGGCACGCGCAAACTCCACGCCAATCCTTTCGCGACACTGATGCCCACGCGCAAACCAGTGAATCCGCCCGGACCCGTGCTGACTGCAATCGCGCGCAAATCTTTTTTATCGACGCGCGCGTCGTCCAACATCCGCGCGATCTGCGGCATCAATTCCACCGTGTGATTCGCGCGCGTCTCCCAACTTGTTTCCGCAATCACGCGCGATTGATCGTACAACGCGAGACTGGTCTGGCGCGTGGCAGTGTCAATGGCTAAGAGCAAATCCCAACTCCCAATGATTCAAATCCCAATTCCCAAATACCAAATCCAAATTACTCCTAGCTAATTTCTCTTTTAATTTGTGCCCAATTGACGGAGCAGTTCTTGATAGCGCGCACCGCGCGGATCAAAAATAATTTTGCGCGCGTCCGCGCCAAGATGTTCAAACGTGATCCAAAGATTTTCAGCGGGCAGCGCCGCGCGAATTTTTTCCGCCCATTCGATCACGCACACACCCGCGCTGGCGAGATAATCTTCCAAACCAATTCCAAACGCTTCCGCCGCGTTCGCGA
>JACQEA010000265.1 GCA_016200825.1 Chloroflexota bacterium
CTCAACGCTGATCGAATCATTGACGCGCACATTTTGTTTCGCGACGAGATCGGTCGAGATGACCACGCCGTCCACATCATCCGCGTTCAACCATCTGCCCTCAATTAATTTTGGCGCATAGAGCGCGGTGTTCGTCGGCAAACCCCACACGCGCACGCGATCCGTGCCAACCCACGCGTCGGTGAGCGTCCACACTTCCGCCGCGGTCACGCCATCCGCCGCGCGAAAACTCGCGGTGAAATTCGATCCGACCCATTGATCGAGCCACGCCCACGCGTCGGCGTGAAATGTTTCAAATAATTCATCCAACGCGCGATCAACGGACGTACTCGTACTCTGCGCGGCTAAACTCGCGGCAACCGCGACGGCAATCACCGCGAGCGTAATGACCGAACGGACTTTGCGCCGCGCGAGATTCCGCAGCGACATCGCGGCGAGCGGCGGCAACGCGATAATTTTTTGGACCGCGCGATCGACGCGCCCTTGTCCGTACGTAGACGTGATGCCATACGCTTCCAACGCTTCTTTCACGCGAATGCGCGTCGCCGTGAAGGACGGAACGAGTCCCGCGAGAATCGTCACGAAAATTCCAATGAAAACTCCCAGCCCAATTCCTTCGGGCGAAAACACAAAGCCAGTTTCTAAATTCAAAAACGATCCGAGAAACGCAAGCAAACGCCAACTGGCGAGCGTGCCCAAAATAATTCCGACGATCGTTCCCACAATTCCATACAACGCGGACGCGACGAGATAGACGAGCAACACTTGCCCGCGCGTCGCGCCGAGCGCTTTCAGCGTTCCAATTTCACCGACTTGCTCGCCGGTCATCGCGGCGAGTGTGTTAGCGACCAGAAATCCGCTCGTGATAATTCCCACGGCAGAGAAAACGGAAAGCAAAACAAAAAGCGCTTCCAACTCGCGTTTGCCCAGAAAATTTTGCGGGTCACGCACATCCGGCGCGCCGTGGTCAATGCCGCGGCGGCGCAGGAATCGTTCCGCATCGCGCGCCGTATCGCGCGCGTGCGTGTAATCCTGAATCTTCAGCAGCACTTCGTTCGCGCCGCTGATCCCCAGCAAGCGTTGCACGTCGTTCGCGTTCGCGTAAATCGTCGCGTAATCCAAAATGGTTGCGGTCGGATAATTGGGACTCGCCGCGAAACCCGCGAGCGTCAACGTGCGCGTGCCGACGAGATAAACATCGCGATTCACGCCGTTCCATTTGCAGCGCGTCGAAAAATTATTGCGCAGTTCCGCGTCCGCAACGTTGGGCAATTCCGCGAGCGCGCGTTCGGTGGTGAACGGCGCGTCCCACGCCCAAAATTTAATGTCGGCTTGCGACGCGTTCACAAACGCATCGGCTTGCGCGCGCGTGAGATTTTGCGCGGTGGAAACAATCGCGACGATTCCCGCGACGCCAATTGCAATCGCGCCGATGGTGAGGAGCGAGCGCACGCGGCGTTTGGTTAGATCGCGATAGGCTTTGAGGAAGAGCGCATTCATCGCGCGGAATTATCGGACAAGCGATTGGAATTGTCAACGTGAGTCGTGGTATAATTGCGCTGATGAAAAATATTCTCAGCACCACGTGGGGCGCATCGGTGTTGTCCGCAATTTTTGGCGCGATGCTGATCGCGCTCGTCGGAATTGTTGCGGGCGCGCCCGCGCCGGTTACAATTTTCGCGGCGGTGCTTTTTGGCGCGCTGTTGATTATCATCGTGCAAATCGGCGTCGTGATTTCAATCATCTGGCAAACGCGCGGCACGTCGTCTGATATTGGCGCGACGACGATGCGCGAAATCGAATCGCCCGAAGGCCAGCAGGAATTGAAAAGGATGTCGTTCATTTCGCTTTTGACCGTTGCGATTGTGCAAGAAATTTATCTCGCATTGAATCAACGCAATCGTCCACTGTGGGTGTTTGAATTTCTCGGCGTGGGCAGTGACGCGTTTCTCCCGCGCGATTACGGCAAGTTGAATCGTTACTTGGAATGGTTTCTGATGATTTTTCTGTTCGCGTTCACAGTCGTGAGCGGATTGCTCATCGCCGCGTTCATCAACTCGATCACCACGCCGAATAATGTCAGCGCGGCGACGTTGTTGTGCGTTATGCCTGCGTTTTTGTTTGGCGGCGCGCTCGCGTTTTTCGTCGCGTTGTTTTTTGCGAGCGTCGCGCGGCGCGTGGCGATTTTGTACGCGCAGAGAGCGGATGAAGGGAAGATTGCGTAATGAACCGCCAAGACGCCAAGAGCGCGAAGAAAAAAATAAGCAAACGCACGCCAGCCGTGCGTGAAGCGCGGGCAATCTACACCGCGCCGCGCTCATTCCCTTGGATGCCCATCACGGACGAAAAAATTCAGCAAGCCGCGCAGAAGATTGCAAACGCGGCACATCCTGAAAAAATTATTTTGTTCGGTTCGTTCGCCTATGGGACTCCGACACCTGATAGCGATGTAGATTTCTTCGTGGTGATGAAAAGTCGCAAGCTAATCCGCAAGCGCATGATGGACTTGTCGGATATTCTTGACCCGCGTCCGTTTCCCGTGGACATTATCACGCGCACGCCTGCGGAGTTGACACACAGATTGGAGATTGGAGATTGCTTTTTCAAAGAGATTGTGAACAAAGGAAAGGTTCTCTATGAGCGCAGAACTAGTTGAAGAGTGGGTTGCTAAAGCAGAAAATAATTACATCAGCGC
>JACQEA010000282.1 GCA_016200825.1 Chloroflexota bacterium
TAATCAAAATTAGACTTTATGTGAAACACTTGCACCTGCGGCAAGTGCAGGTGTAATTTTTACCGCCAAGCCTGTCCTGAACGAAGTGAATGGAACGCCAAGCGCGCAAAGAAAAAAATGAAATTTTCAGGTGGACGATTGCCAAAAGTAAACGCCGGCGAATATTTCTGCCGGCGTTTGTATTTTCACGTGAAAAATTTTCGATTAGCCCAACAGCCGCTGATACAAATCCCAATGCTGCCGCGCGATGCTATCCCACGTAAAATTTTGCGCGAGTGTGCGCGCGCCCGCGCGAATTTTTTCGCGCAGGTCGCGCGAGTGCGCGGCGCGTTGAATCGCGTCCGCGAGCGCGCGCGGATCGTCTGGTTCAACCAGAAGACAATTCTCTTCGTCAACCAACTCCGGCAGATGGACGTTAGACGATGGACGGTTGACCGTGAAATTTTTCGTCCACTGTCTCTGGTCTATGGTCGTAATAATCGCGCACCCATGCGCGAGCGCCGCCATCAACGTCCCGCGCCGAAACGACGCGCCATCGCGATAAGGCAAGACGCACAGATCCGCCGCGAAAAAATACGCGCTGACGATTTCTGGCGGCGCGTAATCGGTCCAGATCACGCGCGCGCGCAAATCGAGTTGGTCAATCAACGTTTGCACGCGCGCGAGATACGCGGCGTTCGTCGGATCGCTCGCGCCAACTTGTCCGCCGATCATCAATAGTTTTGCGTTGGGAATCAATGCGAGCGCGCGGATTAAAGTTTCGCCGCCCTTGGATTCGTTGAGAAAACCTAAATAACAGAGGAGCGTTTCTTTTTCGGCAATGCCATGTCTGTTGCGTAAATCCGCGATCGCGTTGTTCGAGGGTTGCGTGTTTGGAATGTTGGATCCAATTGGAATGAGGCGCGGTTTCAGATTCCACAAAGTTAGTTTCAAAAAATCTTCCGCGTTCGTCGCGATCACTGCATCGCATCCCGACGCGAGCGTGCGCGTGATCCAATTTCGCAGAGGTCCGGCTTTGGGAAATAAATACGGCGGACGAAGATCGTGGAACGTGATGACCGACTTTACTTCCCGATTCGCGCGCGAAAAAAGAATGGGAGAAAAATAAATCATCGGATGCATTCCAAACGCCGCAGTTTGAAATTGAATGTGAACGATGTCGGGAGAAAATTCGCGAATGGTTTCGCGGATGATGGACGTGGACGACCAATTCCATTTATCAATAATTGGACGGACGACGATGGACGATGACCGGAGATTATCGCTGACTACTTTTTTGCTCGTGAGCACGCAAACGTGCGCGCCCATCGCCGCGAGGGCGCGCGCGATTTCATTTGTGCAATCGCCCACACCGCCTTGCATCGGTGGAAATTCGCCGGTGATAAAGAGGACACGCATAGATCAGTCGCCAGTCAACAGTAAACAGTAATCAGTCGCCAGTGGTCAGTAATCAGTTCGGAATTTTGAAAGCCACAAACAGCTGAGAAAATAATTTCCGCCGCAATCCCCACGTATCACCGTAACGAACATAATTCACCCAAATAGTTTGCCTCTTCCAATCGCTCCCGCAAGTCAAATGCGGCATTCAATAAACGTTGCGTGAAAGAAAAGCGATGCGCGCGCGGAAATTTGTTGGTCAAAGGCAAAAGCCATGTAAGAAAATCAAATGAGCGCGTAAAGATGGGCATTTCGTTTCGATTTTCCATTCTTCCTCCTCCGAAAAATTTTCCGCGCGCCAGAGGGGGCTGTGCCCCCTCTGGACTCCCCCTCAGAGTCCCAGAGATCAGAGGGACCAGAGTTCAGAGTCGTAAAATCAAACGGAAGCAAGCACAACCCGAAAACCTCGATACCCAAGCCTGTTGTCGGGATCGCGCCTGAGGCGATACGCGCCCCGCACATTCTGTAGAACATTGTTGAACGCGCCGCCGCGAATTACTCTGGATTCATCCCCTTCAGGATTGTTGTTTTCATTTGTACTATAATTCTTGTAATCGTCAACCCAGCGCGTCATGCACCATTCCCAAACATTCCCGCTCATATCCAAAACATGATACGGACTTTTTCCATTTGGAAAAGATCCGACCGCGCTCGTCGCGCCGATTTGCGTGTCGCCGTAATTAGCGCGATTTGGATCGGGATCGTCGCCCCATGGATAACGACGTTTGATTTTTTTCTCGTCGTCCCAACTCGCGGCTTTTTCCCATTCGGCTTCGGAGGGCAAGCGAATTTCAAGTTGGAGGTTAGAGGTTGGAAGTTGGAGCGGCTCGACATGATCTGTCTGCCAGACATTGAACTTTACATTTTTTCCTTTTAACTTTTCGTCGAGCCATCGCGCGAACGCGACTGCTTCATACCACGTGACATTGACGACCGGATGATTCGGCAAATCAAACACGCCGCCATATTTTTCGTGGCGCTCGCGATTCCCGCGCCATTTCGATCCTTCTCTTGTCCACCAATCATCTTTTTTGTAGCCATCAGGATCATTTTCAAACGCGTCGAATTGTTCGTTCGTGATCGGATAGCGCGCGATGTAAAACGGCTTTTGAATGTTATATTCGAATGATTTGCCTCCACCATATTCTTCGTTATCACCCATTGTGAAATCACCGTCAGGAATTGTGCACCAGACTAAATCGGGCAATCCATCTTTCACACTCACGCCCGCGCGCGGATCACCCAATTCCGCAAGCGCGTTCGCGGCGGCGGCGCGTTCCACCGGAGCCAGCGCGTTCGATTCAATCAAACGGACGAGGTCCTGCGCGAGGCGCGCCGCGTGCGGCGATGGGTCTTTGAAACGCCGCTGATAAAGTGTCAGCAAATCGCCTGCCATCCAACGCGCGCGCCAATCTTTTTCGTTTTGCGCGGGTTGGATTGGCGCGAGTTTTTCAAGAATGAAATTCATTCGCTCACTATCATCGTCGAGAAAACATAACTGCTCGCCCAGCAGCATCACGACTTCGCGCCAGCGATCGTAATTCGCGTCTACGAGTTCGCGCACGCGTTGACCGATGTTCCCACCTTTGAGACGACGCGCGGCAAGATATTCTTCAAAGGTCAGATGGGGAAAGGCGTAAAAGCGGCGGCGCGGCGCGTCCGATGGATCGTCGGCTAATTTCTCTTCGCCCTGAAACATCAGTAACCCGTTCGCTCCATCGCAGTAATCCAAAAACGTTTGCACCTTGCCGGGGTCTTGAAAATGATCGTTCAATACGCCGGTCAATAATTTGTGAGTCACGCGCGCTTGTTGCTCTTTGTTTTGTGAATCGCGTCCAGCGTGCGCCTCGTACGCGATTTCAAATAACGCGTCGTAAAGTCGCTTGCGCTCGACATTCAAATCGTCAAGCAGAGTGCGTTGGCGTTTTTGTCCGCCAATCGTGCGAATCATCTCCCACCGCAACAGTAAGAGATCAATGCAACGTTCATACACTTCGGCGCGTGTGTCGGGCAATTTGCCATAATGCGTGTGCACCACTGACATGACAGTCAGGATCAGCGGATTGTCCGCAATTTTTGCAAGACCCCGCCGGTCGCCAGACTGCAATGCGTTCGACAACGAGGCGCGTTTATTTTCGTAATCGTCCCGACGTGCCGGATCGAGGCGTTGATGCTCGTCGTACCATGCCTTGACGAATTCCGAAATTTTCTGCGGCGTGAACGGCGCGAGTTCGTGCGTCTCCCAACCCGCGAATTTCCAACGAGCATCGTTGTACGAAAATTTGCGACAGGTCGCCAGAAAACGAGTGGCGGAATTTTTTCCATATTGTTGAACGAAATCTTGGATGGCTTGCACGACGAGCGGACGCCGATTCAAATCCGCGACTTCGTCCAATCCGTCAAATAAAACCAAGCCACCGGCTTGATGCAAAACATCTAGCACGGAAGCTGCAAACGGTCGCGTTCGCTCATCGGATTCCAGATTCGCGCGAACGAATTGTTCGACGAGACGCGCGTTGCCGTTACGCGTCGCGGACGGAAAACTTTCAGCCAACCGTCCAAGCGGAACAACCAACGGCATAACGGCTTGCCCATGCCAGCCCGGTAACAATTTTTGCATATCGAGCGACGCATCGCGCAGAGCTTCAGCGTGCCGTAAAGCAAGGTAACGAACAAAGGTGGATTTTCCGGAACCAGGGAGCCCAAGCAAAACTACGCGGCGGTCTTTTGATTGCGTCAATGCTTCAAGTGCGGTGAGTGGCCGAGTTTTTTCTCTCAAGAACTCCGCCGGTTCCGCGCGCTGGCGTTGCTTTTTCTTTTCCTCTTTGATCTCGACGTTAGTGGTTGTATCCAGCGACACATAGAGCTGTTCAAGCAACGGCACGCCGCGACTGGGGTCAGCGCGGGTAGGGTCACGACCAACGAGCCGCGCGGGTTGAAAATCTGTGATGAGCGCGTCGAGATATTCTTTGCGAGCATCGGGAGAGAAAGAGGTTGAGGAAGCAAAAGTGACGGTACTGGATTGAGGCGTAAGGATCGGATTCGGTGTTGGCTCTTTTTCGATTGAACGCGCGCTTGGTTCGCGCTTGAGCCCGAGCCAACGCGCAGCGATATAAACCAACACGACGCCGCCGACAATAATATAGATCAGGGGAAGAAAACTGGATGGAATTAACGGACCGACAAGAGCAAGCACAACAACAATAAAAGCAACGAACGCCAATATGGGTTCGTTTCGGATGCCTTCGGCAAGTTTGTTGATCACTTCTCTCCAATCGGACATGCTTGCCTCCTTCAATTTCTCTAATTCCCTTTCATTCTAATCCACTTTGCAGAACCTGCCAATACGCCTTCACCCTTTGCGCGCGCAACGCGCGCTTGTGTCCTACGAGCCATTTCAAACTTTCTTCCGCGATTTGGTACGCAAACAGCGCGAGCAGAAACGCGCGCAAGATCATCGCCGCGAACGCGCCGTGATATTTTTTGAAATAGCGAATCTTGGACGAATGAAAATAAATATCGCGTTGCGCGACGGCTTGCTCGGACGATTTGCCTTCATAGTGCGTCACTTGCGCGGCGGGCAAATAAATAATTTCCCAGCCCACGCTCTGCGCGCGGCGGCACCAATCCAATTCCTCCGAGTACATGAAAAAATTTTCGTCGAAGCCACCGATCTGTTCGTACACTTCGCGCCGCACGAACATCGCCGAGCCGTTGATCCAATCTACGGATTGCGTTTCGTCGTCGCGCGTGTCGCGCATGTAATAGCGCGTCAGCGCGCGATTGTGCGGAAACCATTGTTGTAGTTGGGTGGATTCCAGAAATGCAGTTGCAAGGGTGGGGAAGCGGCGCCGCGAAGATTGAATCGTTCCGTCGCCGTAAAAAAGTTGGGGACCAACGATGCCAACGCGCGAATGCGCGTCCGCGTATTCGATCAGCGCGGCGAGCGCGCCCGCGCGCAATTCTGTATCGGGGTTGAGCAAAAAAAAGTAACGTCCCCGTGCGACCGCAAGGGCTAAATTGTTCGCGCGCGAAAATCCCAGATTCGTTTTATTCGCGATCACGCGCGCGTGTGGAAATTCCGCGCGGAGCATCGCGACGGTGTCGTCCGCAGAAGCGTTGTCAACAACGATAGTCTCTAGTCGCAAGTCACTAGTCGCCAGATGACTGATGACTGATGACTGATGACTGATGACTGACAACAGACATTGCCGCAATAAATCGCGCACGTTCCAACTGACGATGATGAACGAAACATCTATCATTACAACGCGCGTTCTACCACGTACGTGGCGAGATCGTTCAACGCGCGGCGAAATTCGTTGGCGGGAAAAATCGCGAGTGATTCTTGCGCGCGCCGCGCGAACTTGCGCGCTTCGTCCTTCGCCGCATCAATCGCGGGCGACGTGCGAATCGAATCAATCAGCGCGTCCAGATCGCCGCTGTTCTGTCCGTTGTTCTGCACAATCTCTTTCAACTTTACTCCGCGCGCATCCTGCGCGATGAAAAAAAA
>JACQEA010000060.1 GCA_016200825.1 Chloroflexota bacterium
CGCTGTTAATTAGGACGGGTATGCAAAATCGTCGAGAAGGATTCTGGCGCGTTGGGCAATAAATTTTTTCAACGCAACTAGCGACAATAAATCTTTTTGCATATACGCCCTCGCGATCCCTTCGCTGGGTTCGGTGGGGGTATATGAGGATGTCCTAAATTATCTTGAGAATCGAGAATGTGTCAAGTGGGGAAAAATAATTCGCGGCAGGCGAATGGCGGAATTTTTTACTTGAGCCGCTGGCGCGTGCCCGCGCCTTGCAACTCGCGCAACGCGTCTGCCGCGATCCAGCGCGCCGCGCGCGAATCTTTTTGTGCGATTTCGCGCGCGATTCGAATCGCCGCGCGATTAAGCGCGCGATTGCGCTTGCCGATTTGCCGCAGCGCCCAGTTCACGGCTTTCTTGACGAAATTTCTTTCGTCGGTCGCGCCGCGCGCCAGGTGCGGCAAAAATTTTTCAAATTGCGCGTCGCGCGCGTGCTTATCGTGCCACGCCAGATACGCCATCAGCGCAAACCCCGCGCGCTTTTCAAACTCGCGCGAGCGTTTGCTCCATGCAATGGCTTTTTTCCACGCGTGCGGTGTCTTGTCGAATAAATTTCCGCAGACGTTGTCGCAGACGTCCCACGAATCCAACCCGCGCACCCAGCGATCCATTTGCGCGGGCGTCACGCGCGCAGGTTCGTCCACCATCGACGCGAGAATGCGCGCTTCGTGAATGCCGCTCGCCCACAATTTCTGCGCGAGCGCGTGATCCCTGCCGATTTCTTTGGCGAGCGCGCGTAATTTTGGAATCGAAATGCCGAGCGTATTTTTTGGATTGATGCCAAAGCGCGCCATCCCCGCGATGTTGCGCGGGTTGCGGAGGCGTTTGAGTGTTGCCATGATTCGTACGTCATTCATACATCCCTCATCGTTTAACTCCCCACAAAAATGCAACCGCGCCGCGATCCACGCCTTCCTTATTTTCTACCCGCGGACGCATATGCGCGACAAATTTTTCTCGCTCTTCCTGTGTCAATGCTTCGTTCATTGCTTCTTCCAGCGTAGGAATTTTGGGATTGCCGGACGACTTGATGAAACTTTCCCACGCGATCGCTTGCATTTTCGGTCTCACGTTCACTTGCAACTCTAAATGGATTTCCGACAAGCCCGCTTTCGTAGCACAGGATAGCAAATCGCGCTCGTCGAAATCCAGCATCGGGTCGTCGCGCGGCACCTGGAAGCGAGCGTACACGGCGTTCATTTTGCGCGTCAAGTCTACAATCGCGCGCGTGTCATAGCCCAAATAATTCTCCGGCGCGGTCAACGGCGGCAAGCCAGGATAGGCGTTGATCGGCTCATAAATGGAAACGCGTCCATTCGGTTTGAGGACGCGATAGAATTCGTTGAACGCTCGTTGTTTTTCTTTCACGTAGATCAACACTGACCGAGTCGTCACCACGTCAACGGAAGAATCGGTGCGCGCGGAGAGATCATCGGCGGAAGCGCGCAAGAACTCGCAACGGTCCATCACTTGGGTTTGTTCCGTAACCGCGCGGCAATGGTCGAGCAAATCTTGCGAAATATCGCTGAAGATGACGCGGCAAGTTTTGTTTTTCTCCAACGCGCCAAACGCAATCAGCCCATCACCGCAACCCACGTCGAGAAGGACTTTACCATCGCTCAACTGCGCGTTGGTGAGAATCCGGTCGCGCACTGGATAGAGTTGCAGCAGCATTTCTTGCGCGCGTTTTTCATCCCCGCCGAAGCGCCGCTTCAAAAGCCACGCGTGCCAAATGTCTTTGCTAGCTTCCATACCGATTCGTCAATTGTCTTTCGGTCTTTGCTTTTTTCCTTTTCGCTTTACGCTTTCACCTTTTCAGTATGTCCCGTGTGCCACGATGTCGAATACGGATGCGCGTCGAAATACATTTTTCCTTCTTGAAAGCGCGACCAACGCAACGGCGAAATGTCAACGGTTTTCGCCGCGCCGTCGCAAATCAATTCGCTCAAACACAATCCCACCGCCGGCGCGATTTTGAAACCCGTGCCGCTGTGTCCCGCGTTGATGTACAATCCTTGGATCGGCAATTCGCCAAGCAAACATTTTTCGTCGGGCGTCATATCATAAAAGCCCGCCCAGCCGCCCTGCGATAATCCGTCAATCATTTTTGGAATTCGTTTCGCGATTCTTTCCGCACTGAATTCGATATGCGCGTCGTCAATCGCTTCGTTGTACTGATCGGGATTTATTTTTTTCGCGCCGACGCCGCATCCAACCAAAATTAAATTGTGTCCTTCGGGACGAAAATACATTTCGCGCGCGCCGTCAATGCAACAGACGCGCGTCTTGACTTCTTTCGGCAAAATAAACGACGCGACCTGATGCCGTTCGCACGCGATGGGCACGTCAATGCCGAGTGGTTTCAAAAGGTGCGGCGTCCACGGACCCGCGGCGACGATCACAATCGGCGCGAAGATTTCGCCGAGTTTGTCCGTCGTCACGCCGACGACGCGCGCATCGTCCGCGCGAATTTTTTCGACGCGCGTCTCTTGAAAAATTTGCGCGCCTAATTTTTTTGCGGCGTCCGCGAGTGTCAGCGTCGTCGCTTGCGGATCGGCGTAACCCGAATCGGGTTCGTACGCCGCGTATTCAATATCGCTCACGTCCCAACTCGGTTCGATTTCTTTCACCTCGCGCGCGGTAATCAGTTTGGTTGTGATGCCGATGCGCGCGTGCATCGCGGTATTCGCGCGCAACGCGTCCAGCTCGGACGCAATCACGGTGCGAATGAAACCACTTTGTACAAAACCCGCATCGCCGCCCACGACTTCATTCCAATTCACAAAATATTTCCACGACGCGTGCGTCAGCGCGGATTCGACGAAATTATCGTAATGCTGACGCACGAGCGCCGTGGATTTCCCCGTGCCGCCCGACGCGAGAAATTTTTTCTCGAGCAACAGCACGCGCAATTTTCTGCGCGCGAGATGAAACGCGAGACTCGCACCGTGCACTCCGCCGCCGATGATGATTGCGTCTGCTGTGAGGGACATTCAAAACCTTTAACCACAAAGGACACAAAGAACGCGAAGAGAAAAATCTTTGTGACCTTTGTGTTCTTAGTGGTGAGAATTTTTTACTGCATTTGCAATCGCCGCGAGATGCGCGGGGGTGTCGCCGCAACAGCCGCCGACAATCTGCGCGCCCGCCGCGACGTACTGCGCCGCGAAATTTCCCATGACATCTGGCGTCGCGTCGTAAAATTCTCGGTCGTCGATCAGTTTGGGCAAGCCCGCGTTCGGTTTGCACCAAATTGGAATCGTTGGATTCGTGGCCTTCATTTCTTTCACGATTTCCAACATATGCACTGGCGCTTTGCCGCAATTCGCGCCCAGCGCCACGACGCCGCGCGGCGCGATCGCGTTGACAAATTCCGCGGGGCGCGTGCCCATCATCGAGCGCGTGCCTTGGTCGTAACTGAACGACGCGATGAGCGGGAGTTGGCTGACGCGTTGCACGCCGTCAATCGCCGCGTTGATTTCATCGAGCGCGAAAAATGTTTCGAGCAAAAGAAAATCCACGCCGCCTTCGGTCAAGGCGCGCGCTTGCTCCGCGTAAAAATCCGCGCACTCATCGTGGGTCAATTCACCGAGCGGTTCCATCAACATGCCCGTTGGTCCCATTGAGCCGCCGACAAAAACATTTTCGCGCGTGGATGCCACCTCGCGCGCGAGTTGCGCCGCGCGCTGATTCAATTCCGCGATGCGATCAAAGTATTTCGATTCGCGCAGACGCGCGCGCGTGCCGTTGAATGTGCACGTGAGA
>JACQEA010000283.1 GCA_016200825.1 Chloroflexota bacterium
CGCGCTCAAACCGGATTACGTGTGGACGAATACGTTACCGGCGCAATTCGCCGTCGCGTTAAAAGATAACAAACGCCTCGGGTTGAATTTGCAATTCGTCGGCGTCACGTGGTTGACGCTCGAAGAAATTTTCGACAACGCGGGCGACGCGGTGGATGGTATGCTCGCGGTGCGCACCTTTGCGCTCGGCGATGAAACGAATCTCGCGGGCGTGAAAGCGATTCAAGAGACGATGGCAAAATATCACGGCGCGTTTATTCCGAATAACTTTGCGACCTACGCTTTGGGCTGGGTCAGCACGCAAATCGGAACGGACGCGATTCGTTCCGCCCTGCGCAAAGTCGGCTTTGATAAATTGGACGGTCAAGCGGTGTATAACGAACTGGTCGCGTTGAAAGATTATGACACCGGCGGATTGATTCGTCCGATCTCGTTTAGCGCGACGGAACGACGCGGCACGTACGAAGCGCGCGTGGTTCAAGCCGTGTGGGATAAAGATAAAAAGGTCGGGAGTTGGAAGGCGCTAACGCAGTGGAGCAAAGTGCCGGATATGTTGCCGAGATAGGCGCACGTCTCTAGTCACCAGTCGCTAGTTGCTAGTCGATGAAAATTGTGCTAACAACTAGCGACCTATTATTAGGAATTCTATGTTGCAAGTCAACAACATCGAAGTAATTTATAATCAAGTCATCCTCGCGCTCAAAGGCGTTTCGTTGCGCGTGGACGATGGAAAAATTGTCGCGTTGTTGGGATCGAACGGCGCGGGAAAATCCACAACGCTCAAAGCAATTTCCGGTTTATTATCCACCGAACTCGGTGACGTCTCCGCCGGAAGTATCGAGTTTGATGCGCAACGCATCGAGCATTCCGATCCGGTCGGCATCGCGCAAATGGGTGTGGTGCAAGTGATGGAAGGTCGCCGCGTGTTGGAGCATTTATCGGTCGAAGAAAATTTGCGCGTCGGTTCACTGCGCCGCAACGGATCATCGCTCAAAGACGATTTGGATAAAGTGTACACGTACTTTCCGCGCTTGCGCGATTTGCGGCAGCGCGAGAGCGGTTATTTGTCCGGCGGCGAACAACAAATGTTGGTGATCAGCCGCGGATTGATGGCGCATCCAAAATTGATGTTGCTTCAATCGCGCGGAAAAAATGGCGCTGTTGCTCGTGGAGCAAAACGCGGCGGTCGCGCTCGGCATCGCGCATTACGGGTACGTGATGGAAAGTGGCCGCGTGGTGTTGGACGGCGCGGCGGAAAAATTGCGCGAGAATGAAGACATTAAGGAATTTTATCTAGGGCTCACGCAAGTTGGCGCGCGCAAAAGTTATCGCGCGATCAAACATTACAAACGCCGCAAACGTTGGCTCGGATAAAGTTCAATGCGCCAATGAGACAATGCAACAATGAGCCAAACAGAATTCGCGAAAAAGACTCGATCGTCAACAGGACAAGATATTCGCGAGCGGACATTTCGATTTGGCGTGCGAATAGTGAAAATGGCAAATGGTCTACCGCGAACGGCTGCGGGATTCGAATTAGCGCGTCAGGTTATTCGTTCAGGTACATCTGTAGGCGCAAATGTTGAAGAAGCTGATGCGGCGGAATCGAAAGCGGATTTCATCCATAAGATGAAGATCGCACTGAAGGAAGCGCAAGAAACTCGCTACTGGCTACGCACGCTAATTGAATCTGAAATAATCGCTGACGATGAAACGAAAGCCTTACTAAATGAAAGTGATGAACTCGTACGAATCATTAATACCATCATCCGAAACACGCAAAAACAATGAGCCAATCATTTCAAAGATGTTGAAGTTGGCTCATTGGCTTATTGGAGAATTGGCACATTGATCAACGCACACATCATCGGCTGGGGCAAGTATCTGCCGGAAAAAATTGTTACCAACGCGGAACTGGCTGAACGCGTCGGCATTGACGCGCAATGGCTGGAGACGCGCACCGGCATTCAAGCGCGACATATCGCGGAACCCAAACAAGCGAGCGCGGATATGGCGAGCCGCGCCGCGCGCGCGGCGTTAGAGATCGCGGATGTGCATCCCAAGCAATTGAATCTCATCATCGTCGCGACGAATACACCCGATCATATTTTTCCCGCGACCGCGTGCTTGGTGCAACACGCGCTGGGCGCGCGCGCGGCGGGAACGTTCGATCTCGCCGCGGGGTGTTCGGGATTTTTGTACGCGCTCGTCAGCGCGGTGCAATTTATCAAAAGCGGCGCGTATCGAAATATTTTGGTCGTCGGCGTCGAGACCACATCCCGCGTCGTGAATTGGAACGATAAAACTATTTGCCCGTACTTTGGCGATGGCGCGGGCGCGGTCGTTCTCACCGCGAGCGAGCAGCCGGGCGGATTACTTTCCTTCGCGTTGCACGCGGATGGGTCCGGCGGCGATTGGTTGATTTTACCGGCGGGCGGAACGCGTTTGCCGTTATCGCAACAAGTTTTGGACGACGGTTTGCAATATGGACGGATGGACGGCAAAGCAGTTTTCCGTTACGGCGTGCGCGAATCTATTCGCAACGCGCAAACGGTTTTGCGCGACGCCAAACTAAAGATTGACGACGTGGACATTTATATTCCGCATCAAACCAATATTACTTTGATCGCCCAAGTGGCTGAAAAATTGCGCGTGCCGCCGGGCAGAACCATTGTCAACTTGGCGCAATACGCGAATATTTCTTCCGCCGCGTTGCCGGTGACGTTGTGCGACGCGATTCAAGCGGGGCGCGTGAAACCCGGCGCAAAAATTTTATTAACCGCGTACGGCGCGGGTCTGGCATCCGCAGGCATGGTCTGGCAATGGTCGAAAGAAATGCCGCAGAAAAAAATGGCGTTCCTCAAACGGTTCGGCCACGCGCTGTGGGACGCGCAAGCCGCGTTTCGCGCGCGTTTGTTTCAGTTGGAACATCGCGTCGATGCGCTATTGCCCGATGAGGATTTATAACGAACCGCCAAGACGCCAAGCAATCACAAAATTAATTTTTCTTGGCGTCGTGGCGGTTATTCCTTTCTATGATTCGCGGCATCAATCACATCACGCTCTCGATTCACGATCTCCCAACCTCGTTCGATTTTTACACGCGCGTGCTGGGCGCGCGCCCCATCGCGAAATGGAATACCGGCGCGTATCTTGTTCTCGGTGATGTGTGGCTCGCGTTGGTGCGCGATGAAAAAACGCGCGCCGCATCTAACCCCGACTATTCGCACATTGCTTTCACCGTTTCCTCATCCGATTTTGCGCGCGTGTGTGATCGGATTAAAAATTCGGGCGCGACAATTTGGCAGGAAAATTGGACCGAAGGCGATTCGCTGTACTTTCTCGATCCGAACGGACACAAATTGGAAATTCACGTTGGTGATTTACAATCGCGCCTAACCAGTGCCAAAGAAAAACCGTGGGCGGGTTTGGAATTTTTTGAATGAAAGGAACAAAATGAAAATCTCAAAGCGCATTCACGTTTTATTTTTTTTGTTCCTTGCCGCGTGCGCGCCGAACGCGAGCACACCCGCCGCGCCCGTCGCAATTTCTACCACCGCGCCAACGCTCGCGCCGACCGCGCGTCCCACCGAAAAAACAAATCCACTTCCGCAACCCACCGCGATTCCTAATTTAATTTGGAACAGCGAAGGCATTCGTTTGAAACCTTCCGATTTCGGCGTCGCGGTCGGTGATCCGCTCGCGGATGTTTCCGTCGCGACGCTGAGTGATGGATCGTTTCGCCTGTACGCGTTCGCGCAACGCAAAGGTATCGTCAGCGCGATCTCGCGCGATGGTTTGCAATTCACGCCGGAATCCGGCGCGCGTTTGCCGGATGGATATGGAATGCCGCGCGTCATCGCGGTGGAAAAAAACTGGCGTTTATTTTTTATCACGCAAGGCGGCATCGGCAGCGCGCTCAGCAGTGACGGACTAAATTTTACGATTGAACCCGGCTTGCGCGTCAAAGGCAGTGATCACAACCAAAAAGAATTATCGGGACCGAGCATCGTGCGCGCGCCGAACGGTGGTTATCGAATTTATTATAGCGATTTGCCAAAACCCGGGGCAGGACCCGCCGCGCACACACTCTTTAGCGCGACCACATCTGATTTGTTGAACTGGACACCGGATCCAAATTTCAAATTTGGCGCGCAGGACGCGAACGATCGCAATAATTCCGCAGAGCATCCGTTTGCGTTGCGCGCGACCGATGGAACGTACTGGATGTTCTTTCATCGTTTGGAAGAATTGTGGACGGCGAAATCGAAAGATGGAATCACGTGGACGGACGCGGCGTCAACTGGTTTACGCGGCAATGATCCGGATGTCGTGACGCTCGCGGATGGATCGTGGCGAATGTATTACGGCAATTTCGATCCGGCGACCGGCGGATTTGTTTTGAGCGCGCGCCAAATTCCCGCGCCCTGGTCTATCGCGATAAAATCTGCGCCGGGCGGCGCGCAAGGTTTTGGTTTCGCGGTTTCCGTCACCGGCGCGTCGGAAAAAATTATTAATTTACGCGTGACGCAAAATAATAAACCGGTGCCGGGCGTCACGCTCTCACCGTCGAGCGGCAAACCGCCGTTTCAAGTTTCGTTTACAATTCCCGGACAATTATTTGGGCCCGCGCCAATTGTGCTTGAAGCGGACGATGGTTCGCTAACGCGACAATTCACATTGACGCCGCCACCGCCGCAATGACTTTTCGCCACAGAATCACACGGAATCACACCGAAAAAATTCTGTGGATTTCCCCTGGCACTTGCGTTCCCGCCAGGGCAAGTGTGTGTGATTCTGTGGCTATATTTCATAAAGGAGTTCGGATGCCCGCCAAAAAACTTTCGCTCGACGCGCGCCTCGCGCAATTTGTGAAACACGCGTACGCGCACGCGCCCGCGGTGAAAAAAATTCTGGACGACGCGGGCGTGAAACCCGCTTCGATCAAACGCGTCGCGGATTTGGAACGCGTGCCGGTGACGACGAAAGATAAATTGCTCGAACTGCAAAAACAAAATCCGCCGTTTGGCGGATTCCTCGCGGTCGACGCGAAAAAATTAAAGCATGTTTTTCTTTCGCCCGGTCCGCTGTACGAGCCGCACGGCGCGGAAAAAGCGTTGGCGACGGTTTTTATAAATGTTTTTCGCGCCGCCGGTTTCCAACGCGGCGATGTTGTTCTCAACACGCTCTCGTATCATCTCGTGCCCGCCGGACTGTTGCTCGATCACGCGTTGCAATCCATCGGCGCAACGGTTGTGCCGAGCGGAGTTGGCAACACGGAATTGCAAGTGAAATTGTTGCTCGACCTAAAAATCACCGGCTATGCCGGGACCCCAAGTTTTTTGATGACAATCATCAAAAAAGCGGAAGAGATGGGATTGGATTTCACGCAGAGCGGACAATTCGCGCTTTCGCATACGCTCTTCAGCGCGGAGCCGTACTCCCCATCTCTGCGCGCGCAATTTGAAGGAACGTACGGATTGAAAACGCTGAACGTGTACGCAACCGCAGAACTCGGCGCGCTGGCGTACGACACGCCGGACAAATCGGCTCTGCAACTTGTGGACGGCGCGGTAATCGAACTCGTGGATCGCGACACCGGCAAGCGCGTTGGTGTGCGCGCACCGGGCGAAGTCGTCGTGACAACTTTCAACGAAACGTATCCGCTCATTCGGCTCGGCACCGGCGATATGGCGATTTACACGGACGATTCGCTCAGTAAAATTATTCTCGTCGGTCGCGCGGGTGAAGCGGTGAAAGTGCGCGGCATGTTCGTGCATCCGAATCAATTGAAACTCGCGGCCTCGAAATTTCCGGCGATTGCGCGCGTGCAAGGCATTGTGACGCGTCCGGATAATGTGCGCGATGATTTCGCGCTCAAAGTAGAACTCGCGGATGAATCAATTGATCGCGAAAAATTACGCGCGGAGTACAGCGCGGCGGTGCAGGGCTTGTGCCGCGTGAGCGTGGATCGCGTAGAATTTGTGGCGAAAGGATTGCTCGCCGAAAACGCGCGCGGGATGGTGGATGAGCGCAAGTGGGAGTAATTCTTGGATGCTGTTACTGTTGATCAAAGTGGACGAACCGATGTTTTCACATGTCATACTGTGCTTGCTTTTTCTAATGGCATCCATCGCAGTCTGCTGATTCCGACCAAAGTCAAAAGAGTATGTTACTTGAAACTCAAACAGAAGGGAATACGCAAGTCACTCATCGGAGTGAAATTGTTCGCCGCCGGATTGGTCTTGTTGCTGAGTGAGGTCATTGGGCAAATTGAAAAGGTGACGATAGATTTAGAATACACTGGCTGGGAACCATTGATCAAAGAGCACCTGTTGCGTCATTTGCGCCGAAAACAGCCTGACATAGCGGCGAACCAAATTATTTTCAGACGAATCGGAAAGGGTGCGCGCGCTCACACGTTGGCTCTGCGTGTGTACCAGAGAAAAGAAAACGCCAATCGCGTGATTGGCGTCAAAGAACTCTTGCGTGCGCTCGAATAAAAAAGAAAGTCGGGGCAGGTCTGTCATGTGACCCTCACAGCTAGGTCTTGCCCCCGAGTGATTACGGGAGATCGCCTAGCCACCCGACTTCACGAACAACATTATACCACATTAAATCAACGCGTCAAGAATTTTCGAGCGGCTTCCGCCAACAACGCGGCACCCGTGGGCAAAACGTCTTCATCAATATCAAAAACTGGATTATGATGCGGACGATCGGTTGAATCTTTTTTCGCGCCGAGATAAAAGAACGCACCCGGTTTTGCGCGCGCCATATAGCTGAAATCTTCCGCGCCCATTTGAATTTCCGCCGCGCGCACGCGTTCTTTTCCGATCAAACCCTCTGCCATCTCGCGCACAAACTCTGCCATTTGTTCATCGTTCACCGTCGGTGGATAGCCGCGTTGAATTTTTAATTTGTACTCGCCGCCAAACGCGCGCGCGAGCGCGAAACATTTTTCCAAATCCGCGTGCAATTGCGCGCGCACCTCTTCGTCGAGACTGCGAATCGTGCCGCTCATCTTCACCGAAACTGGAATCACATTCTCAACCGTGCCCGCGTTGATGCGCGTGACGGAAATCAAACCGGGTTTCGTTGGATCTTTGCGCCGCGAGATCATGCCGTGAATCGCGTTCACCACTTGCGCCGACAACCAAACCGGATCGAGCGCTTCGTGCGGATACGCGCCGTGTCCGCCTTTGCCGATCACTTCGCCGTAAAAATTATCTACCGCCGCCATAAACGCGCCGCCGCGCACAAACACGACGTTGCTTGGATTCGTGCTGATCACATGCAAACCGACGACCGCGTCTACATCATCGAGCGCGCCTTCTTCGACCATTCGCAATCCGCCGCTCTTGCCTTCCTCGTCCCAATTTTCTTCCGCGGGTTGAAATAATAATTTTACCGAGCCATTGAGTTTTTTATTTTTGAAATCTTCGTTCAACAGCATCGCCGCGCCCAACAAACAAGTCGTGTGCGCGTCGTGACCGCACGCGTGCATCACGCCAGGATTTTGCGATTTGTATTCTGCGTCATTCGCTTCGAGAATCGGCAGCGCGTCCATATCCGCGCGCAACGCAAAGCGCGGCGCGCCCTCGCCTAAATACGCGACGACGCCGGTTTTCGCAACGCCGGTCGTGTACTCGATACCGAGTTCATTCAAGACTTGTGTCACGCGTTGCGCGGTACGAATTTCTTGAAACGCGAGTTCGGGATGCGCGTGCAGATCGCGGCGCAGCGCGATGAGTTTAGATTTGAGTTGTTGCGCGCGGTCGAGGTAAGTCATTGAATCTCCTCCCAATTATTTTGCCACAGAATCACACAGAAGGACACAGAAAAAAAGTTAATCTGATTACCTCACCACATTGCCAATGCAGATATGCCTAAAAGTTTTTTGTGCTATTTCGTGTCCATTCGTGCAAGAAATTATTTTTGTTCTGCTATCATCGCGCGAATCCACTCGCTATGCTCTGCATAATGCCCGAACGTATTTCCGCCGATCCAACGTAAAATCGGATCGCCGTTGTCATCGCGCGGTTCGTCCGGTTGATAGTGCGAATACGTTTTCAAAAGATCCGCGTCGGTCAGCGCGTTGATCGCGGCGAGCAAATCTTGATGCGTGCGCGCGAAATAATCTTTCACCGCGCGCAAAGATTTGTCTTTGTGCAATTTGTAAATCACGTCATTCGGCGCGTCGAAATCTTTTGCCGTGCGGATCGCTTCTGCCACGCCCGCGCCCATCGCGCGATAACGCGATTGTTTTCGCAACAACGCGGCGATGCCTTGTTCCCACGCGGCAATGTGCGCGAGATGATCTTGAATGCGCCAGCCGTCTTTGCCGCGCGCGGTGAGTTGCGCGTCGCTCAATTTTCCGATCAACGCTTCGAACTCCGCGAGCCCTTGCGCGATGTTCTCCAAAATTTCCGCTTTGGTTTGCGTCAATGAATATTTAACCGCCACCTTTTCCTCCAACTACTGATCACTGTTTACTGATTACTGTTTACTGTCCCCATAGTATAACACCGTACTCCCAAACGTCACGGGAAAATTATTTCGCCACGTGCCGTGACCGAATGAAAGTGTGAGTCCGTTCTTGAAACGAAACGCGCTCAAGTCATTGAAATAACGATAGATCGTCGCGTAACCATCCTCCGCGTCTTTGAATCGCAAAATTCCGCCAAACGCGCGATTCGCGCCGCCGCTGGGTGTGGTGTAACCGAGATTGAAATAATATCCGCCGCCGGCCCAATCTTCGTGACCGGAGTATACGCGCGCGTTGCCCGCGCCGTCTTCGATTTTCAAATTCGCTTCGAGATAACCGAGTGTCCACGAATGCGTCGCGGGGTCTTCTTGTTTTGTATTCGGTTGTCGCCAAAATAATTCCGATCAACTTTCCATCGCCCTTTATTTTCACTTGATAATCCGGCGAGAGCGCGCGCAATTTTTCCGCTTCAGTGTACGCGACGCGCAACTGACTCGCGGACAATTCGTTCGAGCGCGCGAACCGCGCGGTGATTGGGACGGCGGTGGAGCGATTCGTCGAAATTTCAATCGTCATTCCGTTTTGAAACGGCATTGGGAAATTGGAATAGAAAAGATATTCATTCCCATTATCCATCACGCCGATGGGCGCGGAACGATGCGCGACGATTTGATCGGGATCGGAAAAGAACGCGGTGAACGGCAAATCAATTCCCGTCTCGTCGCCGTGATTCACGCGCAACCACAGCGGACGCGGATCGAAATTTTTCGCGATGCGAAATTGAATCGCCTCCACCGTTCCCGCGCCGTTTAGTTCGATGCGCGCGGGCGCGTCGAGTTGCGCGCGCAACGCGCGCATCGTCACATTTTCGCGCGCGTCCAGATATGTTTCGGGTTGCAAAACATTTAGCGCGCGCCGCGCGAATTCTTGAATCGGCAAATCGGCGGCGCGATACGGAACGACGCGCGTCTCGCGCGGAAACGTCACCCCGGTCGCCATAAACCATTTCGGTTTCGCGTCGCCGCCGTACAAAAATACGCGCAGACGTTGTTGGTACGGAATCGGAATGATGTTGCCGCTCGAACCGAAATCCTGATAACGCCACGCGAAAATTTTTACGAGATCGGGCGAGAGATTTTGCGCCGCGCCGGAAAACCACTCGCGAATCGCGCCGTCGAAAATAATTTCATTGTCCACTTCGATTCGCAAATTTCCCAGTTTTTGTAAATTGCCCCACTGCACCACATCTTCCACACCGCGCGCGCCGAGAATCGCGAGATGTTGCAACACATCGCCGCGCCAGATGATCGTGTCGTGAACAAAGTAGAGCAAATCCATCGCGCCGGGTCCCGGACGATCTACCAACACATACGCGGAAATATTTTTTCCGTCGCGCGCTGTGATCGTTGCGCGCGAATACAAATGCCACGCGCCCGCGTCATCTTGCCATTGATGATTTGTCGTCTCCCATTGTTCGTCGTCGCCCCAAAAATCCCAAAAGGTCGTGCCGCCGTTTTGCTCGCGCCATTGCGCGAGATTGAGCGACGAGTTGATCCACGCTTTCGCGTCAATCAGATTTGGATACGTCCGATTCGTAAGATAATCGGAGAGAAAATCCAAAGTAGAGTACTCGGAAATTTTTTGCGGCGCGGTCGGCGCGGGCATCGGCGCGCTTTCAGTCGCGGGCGCACGCGTGGGTTCGGCAATTGGCACAATAAATTCGATTGGCTTTTCCGCCTGAGTTGCAGAACAACCGCTGATGATAAACAGCATCATCAAGGATGAAAAGAGAATGGTGACTCTATCAGAATCCGCGAGATTCTTCGCTTCGCTCAGAATGACATAGAGCCAAAAATTTTTCAGGCTTGTCGAATGTTGACGCATTTGGCCAATCTATTTTTCAACGTACTCCCGCGCGGGCAGCGCGCGCGCCGCCACGCCGCCAATTTCGCGATAATAAATTACGGTCGCGCCGAATTTCACCGCGAAATTATTTTGCCACGTCCCGTGCTGAAAATTCATCTGCAATCCATTTTTGAAACGAAACGCCGAGAGATCATTGAAATAGCGAAACAACGTCGCGTATCCGTCCTTGCCATCTTTATAGCGCAAAATTCCGCCAAACGGACGATTCGATCCGCCGGGCGGATTGGTGTAGCCGCGATTAAAATAAAATCCGCCGTCGGCCCAATCTTCGTGGCCGCCGTACACGCGCGCGTTGCCAATTCCATCCGCAAGCGCGAGATTGCCTTCCAAATAGCCCATCGCCCACGCGCGCTTGACCGGATCTTCTTCATTGGGTCGCGCGTACACTTTGGGAATTTTTTCCAAATCTTGATCTTTAGTCTCCAACACCAAGCCAACTAATTTTCCTGCGCCGGGAATTTTCACTTGATAATCGGGTCCGTGCATCGCCAACTTTTCCGCGTCGCGATAAACCGTCCACAATTGCGCGTTCGTCGTCTCGCGCGCGAGCGCGACGCGCGCGGTGATAACAATTGGATTCGCTTCATTCGTCGCGAGCTCTATTGTGATTCCGGTTTGAAACGGCATCGGCAAATTGGAATAAAAAATATACGCGTCATTTGTTTCGACGACGCCAATCGGCGTGGAACGATGCAGCGCGAGTTGCGTGGGATCGGAAAAGAACGCGAGCAAAGGCAAATCCATTCCGATTTCATTTCCATATTTCACGCGCAGACGCAATTGTTTTGAGTCAAATTTTTTCGCGACGATAAACTGCAGCGCGCGAATTGTGCCCGCGCCTTCCGCGCGAATTGTCGCGGGCGCGTTCGCTTGCGCGACCAGATCGTACGCGCGCGCATTATCGAGCGAATCGAGAAAGCGTTCGGGTTGCAAAACATTCGCGGCGAGCCGCGTCATCTCCCCGATCGGCAAATCGGAAATGGAAAATGATTTCACGCGCGTTGCATCGGGAAATCGCATTCCCGTCGCGAGAAACCATTTCGGTTTTTTCGTTCCGCCGTAAACCAACACGCGCAAATGTTTTTGGTACGGCAGCGGAACGATGCTCCCGCTCGATCCAAATTCGCGATGCCGCCACGTCAAAATTTTCGCGAGCTCGGACGTGAGTCCCAACGCGTTGCCCGAAAACCAATCTTTGATCGCGCCGTCGTACGCGATGTGATCGTCTACTTCGATGCGTAAGTTGCCCAGTTTTTCTAAATTGCCCCACTCGATAAACTCTTGCAGATTTTCAATCGCGCCTACGTTCGCGCGCGATTCCGCCGTCTCCAACATCCACACCGCGTCTTGCGTGAACCACAACCGATCCAGCGCGCCCGGACCCGCGCGATCCAAAAGCA
>JACQEA010000284.1 GCA_016200825.1 Chloroflexota bacterium
CAAATAGAAAATAGCAGATTGCAAATCGCAGAAAGCAAAATGCAGATCACGCAATGCGAATGGCAAAGTCTTAGCCATTTGCATTACGCCATCAGCCATTCGCTAGACTCAGGAGGATTTATCAATGACCCCAGCCAAAGTCGAAATGAACGTACGCCAGAGCAACAACGCGACGAGCGTCGTGGATATTCGCGGCGATGTCACTGCCGCCGCCGAAGCCGCGCTGATGGACGCGTACGCTCAAGCCAATGCCAATGGCGCGAAAAATGTTTTGCTAAATTTTAGCGGACTGGAATATATGAACAGTTCCGGCATTGGCTTGCTCGTCACGCTTTTGATTCGCGTCAATCGGCAAAAACAAAAATTGCTCGCGTGCGGCTTGAGCGAACACTATCGCCAAATTTTTGAACTAACGCGCTTGAATGAAGCGATTGGAATTTTTGTGAGCGAGGCAGACGCGCTAAAAAATACGTGACAAGTGACGAGTGACAAGTGACGCGGGTTTCCTTGCCACTTGTTCCCTGTCACTCTCATTGGGAGGAAATATGTCCGCGAACCAAACTCCGCCAACCTCCGGTCGCGATGCCGATCATTGGGCGCGCCCGGTGGAAAAATTGCAAGTTTCAAAACTTCCAGACGGCGCGATTAACGTTGCGGTGGCTGGACGCCAATTGACCGGACCGATTCGCGGCTTCGGTCAGCTGTGGCAAAAAACGTATCGTCTCAAAATGATCGCGCCGCGCACGCGAATGAGCGGCGAGCCCGCAACCCCGCGCGATGTGATCAAAGCCTGGAAAGAAAATTTCGGATCGTTTTGGCCGCGCGGCAATCGCTTTTATTCATCGCTCACGCAAATTACGCCGGGCGATGTCGCGGTGCTAAATCTTGCCGGTCCCGTCGGAATGCCGCTTTCGACCGGCGTGATGGTGATCTACGCGGACGATGAATCATTTGCGTTTATGACGCCGCAAGGGCATATCTTTGCTGGATTGATCACGTTCAGCGCGGATCAAAATGACGGCGACACCAGCGCCCAAGTGCAGTTCTTGATCCGCGCGAGCGATCCGATTTTTGAATTGTTCTTTCGTTTGGGATTGATCTCCAAAATGGAAGATCGCTTTTGGGAAACGACGCTTTTGAATCTGGCGGAGCATTTGAGTTCCACTGGCAAGGTGTATCTGGACGTCCACTTGATTGACCCGCGCGTGCAATGGAGCGAAGCGAAAAATATTTTTCAGAACGCGGCGATGTACACGATGATTTACGTTGTGACCGCGCCCTTTCGGTGGCTGGGACGGAAATTGAAACGGAAATAATTAATGACGATTGACGAATGAAAAAAAAATATGATGCAGTAATCGTCGGCGCGGGACCGAACGGACTCGCCGCGGCAATTACGATTGCGCGCGCGGGCCATTCGGTTCTTGTTTTAGAAGCAAATGAAACGATTGGCGGCGGCGCGCGTTCTGCGCAACTTACGTTGCCGAGATTCATTCACGATCCCTGTTCCGCGATTCATCCCCTCGCGCTCGCGTCGCCATTTTTCAAAGCGTTACCGCTCGAAAAATTTGGGCTCGACTGGATTCATCCAGCCGCGCCGCTCGCGCATCCGCTCGATGACGGCACCGTGATTATTTTAGAGCGATCCATTGACGCGACTGCCGCGCAACTCGGACGCGATGCGCGCGCGTACGCGCGATTGTATTCCCCGTTTGTGCGCGGCGCGGAAAAATTTGTCGTGGATTTGTTGGGCCCCTTGCCGCTTCCGCCGCGCGACGCGATCTTGTTTACGCGGTTCGGCGTCAACGCGCTATTGCCCGCGTCTCTGCTCGCGCGATTTATTTTTCGCGATGTTCGCGCGCGCGCGCTCTTTGCCGGAATGTCCGCGCACTCGATGCTCTCGCTCGACGCGCCGATCACGAGCGCGTTTGGTTTGACGCTCGGAATTTTGGGTCATTCCGTTGGCTGGCCCTTGCCGCGCGGCGGCGCGCAAAAAATCGCGGACGCGCTCGCGGGCTATTTGAAATCGCTAGGCGGCGAAATCGTTGCGAATCAACGCGTCACATCGCTCGATGAACTGCCGCGCGCGCACGCGATTCTTTTCGACACGACCCCGCGCGAATTTCTAAACATCGCGCGGGATCGCGTGCGCGGGATTTATCGCGCGCAATTGAAAAATTTTCGCTACGGAGCAGGGGTTTTCAAAATGGATTGGGCGCTCGACGCGCCGATTCCGTGGCAGGCGCAAGAATGTTTACGCGCGGGCACCGTGCATCTCGGCGGGACGTTGGAAGAAATCGCAGCCTCGGAACGCGCGGTCGCGCGCGGCGCGGTGTCCGCGCGCCCGTACGTTTTGCTCGCGCAACAAAGTTTATTTGATCCGTCGCGCGCGCCCGCAGGCAAACATACGGCGTGGGCGTACATTCACGTGCCAAATAATTGGAACGGCGAC
Organism: Chloroflexota bacterium; assembly: GCA_016200825.1. Classification (GTDB taxonomy): domain Bacteria; phylum Chloroflexota; class Anaerolineae; order UBA4142; family UBA4142; genus JACQEA01. The sequence goes on from JACQEA010000284.1 coordinate 2,453, forward strand.
GCGACCAAGATCATCGAAAATCAAATCGAACGCTTTGCGCCGGGCTTTCGCGCGCGGATTCTCGCGCGGCACGCGTACACACCCGCGCAGATGGAACAACACGACGCAAATTTTGTGGGCGGAGATATTAACGCGGGCGCGCAAAATCTTTTTCAACTCTACACGCGTCCCGCGTGGAATTTTCTCAATCCATATGCGACCAGTTTGCGCGGAATTTATTTATGTTCCTCTTCCACTCCGCCCGGCGGTGGCGTGCATGGCATGTGCGGCTATTATGCCGCGCGCGCGGCGTTGCGTGAGATTTTCCAATAATGTAATTCAAGTTGCAACCGCGTCATTGCGAGGAGCGAACTTTGCGGTTGCGAGGAACGAAGCAAAGCAATCTCTAAATTCCAATTAGGCGATTGCTTTGCGAATGGATTCGCTTCGCTCACCACATGGTTTACACTGAGCCCTTCACTTCGTTCAGGATGAACTCCGCGAATGTGCTCGCAATGACGTAGATCCCTTATGTACTCAAGGTCACAACTTGGGTTAATGTAATAGCACGCGTTTTCAAAACTCACCGCGTCGCAATTTTTTTATTTCCGCGCGGCGTTTTTTATTTTTCAAGCGTCGTTCGTGCGCGCCGCGCGTCGGTTTTGTTTTGCGGCGCGTTTTCGGTTCAACCAACGCGTGTCGAATCAACGCGATCAGCCGCGTCCGCGCGTCCGCGCGATTTTGTGCTTGCGTTCGATAGCGATGCGCGTCAATAACCAACACCCCTTCCGTATTGACACGTTTGCCCGCGAGTTTTATCAAACGCGCGCGCAC
>JACQEA010000285.1 GCA_016200825.1 Chloroflexota bacterium
GATCCACAATAAAAGTTTGAGCGACAAAATATACGCGCGCAACATCGCGTCCTTTGAATTCGCCGCCAGCCGCGCGAGCGCGGGAAAAATCGCGAGCGTAAAATTAGAGGGAATGAAATTTAACGCGTCGATAAATTTGTAGGCGGTGTTGTAATACCCCAGCACCGTATCGCCTTTGAGCGGTTGCAGAATCAAAACGTCGAGACGAAAGAACAGACTGGAAAGCAAATTGTTCAACATGAGCGGATACGATTCGGAAAACATCCACCGCATCAAGCCGCGATCCACTTGCACGCGCGGCAAAAAAAGCGCGCGGCGCACCAACGCGTAAAACGCGAGCAAGGTCAAACTGTTTACCAAAATGGAAACTGCCGCGAGCCCGACGAATCCGAAACCAAGCAACAGCACGATCACTCCCAACGCGATCGAAACTAATCGCATTCCAAAATCAACCGCGATGCGATATTCGAAATGTTCGTACGCGTTGAAAAGAAACGCAAACGATCCCGCGAGCGAACCCGGCAAAACTGCAAGCATCAAGAGCGCGAACGCCAACACCGTATCGAGCGTTAGATTGAACGCGAAAAAATAAATCGCGATGACAAGCGCCATCGGAATCAGCGACGCGAGCCAAAGCAATCCGCGCAAGATTGCCGAATTGGTGAGATAACGATTCGCTTGCGTTCGATCACGCGAAACTTCGCGCGTCAGCAAAATGCCGAGCCCAAAATCGGTGATGGTGTCCGCGAAAAACCATAACGTCACCGCGAAGCCATAACGCCCGGTGCCGGTGGGTCCAAGAATTCGCAATGAGATGAGCGCGAACGCGAGCGTCATGCCTTTCATTAGCAACGACGTTGCCATCGGCAAGAGCGAATTTTTCGCGGCGATGACGACTTGCGATTGTCCTTCGGCGCGATAAAAACGTCGCCACGCTAAATACGCGCCAGCCAAAACTAAAACCATCGCGCCCAAAAACGATCCGATGATGCCGACGCGGAATGAGACCGGACTATATTTGAAACGAAGCGTGTGCGCGCCCGCAGGCACGAACACCGCGCGAAAATTGTAATCGGCGCGATAGAGCGGCGCATCCTGTTCGTCTATCTGCGCGATCCATCCGGGAAAAAACGCATCTGACAAGACGAGCCAGCCCGCGCAGGCTTGATTGCTTTTGACGATGACTTGTGATCCAGAATATTTTTCAATTGTGACCGGCGCGTACGCGCAAGAATTTTCCAGAGTGTGGTTTGGCGAAAATTGTTCCTCGATCAATACCTCGCGCGTCGGATCGAGTGTTTTCATTTCTGACAACAGGGCTGCGCGATCTGAAATCACGCGCGCGCGCGCAACCATAAACGCGCGCGGTAGCACGCGCTCGTTGCGATAAATTTTGATTTCTGCGTCGTACACCAATGTATAGCCCGCGTTAGGCAGTTGCCGCGTGGACAAAACATATTTCACGTTGAGCAAATTGATCAAGGGCGAACTCAACGCGTCGGGTTGATAAAACGCGGCGATGCGATTGTACAGCAATTCATCTTGCGGCGCGAGCAGATTCATCAGATCGGCGTACTGCTTGGGAATAATTGAATCGTAACCGCGAATATCTTGGAGTCCGAACAACATTCCCGCGTTCGCATTGAAAACTTTTTCGTTTGGATTGTCGTAACTGGTGATTCGATAGAGCGAAGTATCTTGTTGCAGGAATTTAATCGCGGGTGGAGTAAAATTTTTCAACTCGGGATTCGTCTTGGGATAGAATTCAATGCCGATGACAAATAATTCCAGCGCGCTGAGCGCGAGCGCGAAAATTTGCCACGCGGGAACGCGTCCCCAACGCGTGGACAAAAAAATCGCCGCGCGCGCCATTCGCAGCACCGCGCCCGCGCCGACAAGAAAAATCGCGGCGAGAAAAATATTGCCAAGCTCGTACGAATAAAACATTCGCCCGCTGTCAAATGCTTGCCGCGCCAGATCGGACGATTGCACGATTCGATTCGCGAGCGCGAGCGTTTGATCGCGAAAAATGTACGATGCGCCCAGCGCGCCCACAATCGCGATGCCGAGCGTGATGAGGAGCCAAGAAAAAATGTGAGACGTGGAGCGCGTGGCGTAAGGCGACCGTTGACTGTTGACTGTTGACTGTTGACTGAGAATATCCGCGCCCATTCCCGCCAGCACAGCCATCGCGAGCGTGTACGGAAAAACCCAACGAAACGGAGTGTGTAATTGATTGAAACCCGGCACACCGAAAAAAAGAATTGCATAGAGCGGCGTCCCAAAAATAAATAACAATGAAATCACCGCGAGCGTTGCGAAGAATTTTATGAGAGGTTTGTGGCTTGTGGCGCGCAACGTTCGGCGCGCGACTGCGACGAGCGCAAGCGCGATGGGCAAAATCCCTACCCACGCGCCCGCTTCGACGTAATTTTTGACGCCCCAGAAAATTGTTTCCGCGGGCGCGAGGTGCGTTGTGAAATCAAATAGATCAAAGTACGCATGATGCGTCGGATTGCCAAAAAAATTCGGAATGAAAAAAGTAATAATCTGACGGAGGGGATACGCGTAACTAATCACCTGTTCGTACGAGGCAGACCCAACGCGAAAATTATTTTGCACCAACTCGAATAATGGAATGAGTTGCACTGCGCCTAACGCGATCCCGACACCGGTCATTCCGCCGATCAAAAGCAGACGGCGAACTCCGTTTCTAAATTCAGCGCGCGATCCAAAACGCGCGCTGGTCCGCGCGAATGCAAAGAGCGCGGTAATCATCAAGTTGTAAATCGAAATCTCGATATGACCCGCGAGAAATTGAATGCCCAATACTATCGCGCCGAGAATCGTGAAGAAAAGCGCGCGCGCAAAATTTTTGGCTTGGACGATCAATTCGACGCACGCGAGAATCGCGGGCAACCATGCCGCCGCGCCAAGCACCATTGGAAACGCGGTACTCACCACGAAAAAACCGCTGAAGGCGTACACGATCGCGCTGATGCCAGCCGCAAAGCGCGACAACGCGAGCACGCGCGCAAAGGCGTACATCGCGATCAGCGCAATCAGAAACTGCAGCGCGACGAAATAACCGTACGCGCGATCAATCGGCAATAAATAAAAAAGAATGCTGAACGGGTACAGCGCCGAGTGTTGCCCGGCGGCGAGAAATGGAACACCGCTAAATAAATTTGGATTCCAGAGCGGCAGTTCGCCGGCGTGAAAAGAATCGAGGATAAAATTTTTCCACGCGTAATTTTCCAAAACTAGATCGCTCACCAATTCATTTTGCGGGACCGAAATGCCCATCTGCGCGCGGAAAATATTCCACGGTGGAAAGCGAAAGAGGTTGTCAAACGGGACAAGGACTGCCCCGCCGAAGATCAGCGGGGCAAAAAAAATCGCGCCGAGCGCGATAAAGAGAAGCACTAGAACAAGATCACGCCGGTTCATGCAGCCACTCGACCCGCGCAAAATTTTTTTTCAACGCGCCATAGCGCGCGCGAATTTCCCACACGCGCCACGCCGCTTCCAATTTCACTGGCACCGTCATTTTTGATTTTCCGACGCGGCGATCTTCAAAATAAATCGGCACTTCCAAGATGCGCAATCCGTTTAACTCGGACAAGTATGCCATTTCAACTTGAAACACATAGCCATTCGAGCGGACGCGTTCAAACGGAATTTTTTCTAACGCGGCGCGGCGAAAACATTTAAAGCCCGCCGTCGCATCGCGCACTTGCGTGGCGAGAATCAAACGGACGTAAATACTATTCGCCCACTTGCTCAAGAGATAACGCCAACCGCTCCAGCGCGGATCTAATTTTCCGCCCGGCACATAACGCGATCCAACCACCACATCATACTCGTTCATTTTTTTGATAAAGGATGTTAGATAATTTGGCGAATGTGAAAAATCCGCGTCCATTTGAATCGCATAATCCGCGCCCTGATCTAAGGCCCAACGAAATCCGGTGACATACGCGGTGCCCAAACCCATTTTGCCGGGGCGATGAATGACAAACACGCGGGTCGGAAATTGGTGATGCAATTCATCCGCGATTTTTCCAGTGCCGTCTTCCGAATTATCGTCAATGATCAGAATGTTTAGATCGTCGAGCGGGAGCAAAAAAAGTTGTTGCACGAGCGCGCGAATATTTTGTGACTCGTTCAGAGTCGGCAGGATGATGCAAGTCTTCATGATGGATTGTGGAATTATAGCATCGGCGTTTGAAACGGTCAATTAAGAATTGGTAAAGTGATACGATCGAGAGTACCCCGGTGCAATTGCGTCGTTAGCAAGATTGGATATAATAGAATCTGTCCGCGCGCGCATGGAGTTTCCTCTGATGGCTTCCACGGTTTTGATAATCGCGAACGACAAAAATTTATCTAAAACTTATGCGGGCTTGTTTAACAAAAAAGAGTTCGCCATTTTTTCCGCGCATAGCGGGCGGCAAGCGCTCTCCCACGCGAAATCAAATCATCTCGACGCGATTGTTGTGGATGTGACCTCGCAACGGCTCAACGCGAAAACTTTATGGCGTCGGTTGCACGGCGAATCTTCCGCGCCGGTCGTGTTGATCGCGATGCCCAACGCAAAAATTGATAGCGCGATCAAACACGCGGGCGTGGTGCCGCGTCCGCTCGTGTCCAAACGATTGGTCGCGCGCGTCAAAGCCGCGATGGATGCGCGTCCACCGCGCGTGTTGACGCTTGGGACGTTGACGGTTGATTTGGAAAAACACAAACTGACGCGCGGAAATAAAATGTTTCCCCTCACGCCAAAAGAATTTGTTTTGTTGAAATTATTGATGACGCGCGCGGGGCAAATGGTGACGCGCAAGACGATTATCAAAGAGGTATGGGAAACGGATTACACCGGTGACACGCGCACGCTCGACGTGCATATGCGCTGGTTGCGCGAAAAAGTTGAAGAGAGTCCCAGCAAGCCCGAACATCTTTTGACGATGCGCGGACAAGGATACAAGTTTGTAGTCTGATAGTCTGATAGTCAGATGGTCAAGTAGTCGGGTAGTCGGTTTATCAGACGGTCGAATCGAGGTGAGGTTTTGACTATTGGACGACTAGACTATTTGACTACTCGACTTTTTATTACCAGCCACATAAAATATGGAATCGCGAGCTGACGTTTGAATCGGCGCGGCTCGCGCATCAAGCGAAACAGCCACTCGATTCCCGCGCGTTGCATCCACAATGGCGCGCGCGGCACGATGCCTGCCAACGTATCGAACGTTCCGCCCACTCCCATTGCAATTTTTACATTCAAGCGCGATTGATTGCGCGCGATCCACAACTCTTGCTTCGGCGGTCCGTACGCCACAAACAGAATCCCTGTGGTTGATTCGTTTATTCGTTTTACAATTCGGTCTGCCTCTTCTTCCCGCGCAGGCGATCCCGCGTAACAACCCGCAATTTGTAACGTGGGATATTTCTTTTGCAGCGTCTGCGCTGCGCGTTCTGCAATCCCTTCCCGCGCGCCCAAAAAAAATATTTTATCTCCCCGTCGCGCGGCGAGTTCCGCGATGCGTTGCGCCATTTCTTGCCCTGTCACGCGTTCGCGCAACGGTGCGCCTAATTGTCGCGCCGCCCACAACAATCCCACGCCATCTGGCAAATTGAGCGCGCCCGCGTTCAGCGCGCGACGAAATTCCAAATTCGTTTGCGCCATCACTACAAATTCAGGATTCACGGTCGCGATCTGATGCAAACCGCCCTCGCGCAAAAAAATTTCTACTTGCGCGAGGGCGGAATCGTACGTGACGTTGTCTATGCGGACGCCCAGAATTTCCATTCCCGTCTTCCGTGAAAATTTATTTAGAACAGCCCCAAAATTTTTCCGTTTTCATCTACGTCAATGCGCGTTCCGCCGGGAACGCTGGGCAGACCGGGCATTGTGCGGATGTCCCCGCAGATTGGATAAATAAATCCCGCGCCCACCGCCGCGCGCACATCGCGAATTGGCAAACGAAATTTGCGCGGCCTATTTTTTAACTTCTCGTCGTGCGAAAGCGAAAGATGCGTCTTTGCCATGCAGATCGGCAAATTCGCCAAACCTTGTTCAGTGTATTGTTTGATTTTGTTTTCCGCCGCGGGCATGTAATCCACGCCATCCGCGCCGTAAATTTTTTCCGCGATGCGCGCGATTTTTTCTTTGATCGGAAAATCGTCAGGGTAGAGCAATTTAAATTTGGTCGGCTTGCTCGCCGCATGCACAACCGCTTCGGCTAAACTGATCGCGCCCGCGCCGCCTTTTGCCCACACATCGGACAGGTACGCGCCTTCCGCGCCATTGGCGCGCGCGATTTTTTCCACCAACGCGATTTCGCGATCCGTATCCTGCGCGAACCGATTGACTGCGACGACGACCGGCACGCCGAATTGTAACGCGTTCTCGATATGTTTAATGAGATTCTCCGCGCCTTTTTCAAGCGCGGGCAAATTTTCTTTCGTCAATTCTTCCGGCAATGCCTTGCCCGCGACGACGCGCCCCAATCCGCCGTGCATCTTGAGCGCGCGAATTGTCGCGACCAATACGACACAACTTGGCACCAATCCCGAATAGCGACACTTGATATCGAAAAATTTTTCCATTCCTAAATCGGAACCAAAGCCCGATTCCGTGACGACGTAATCATTTAGTTTCAGCGCGATCTGATCCGCGAGAATTGAATTATTGCCTTGCGCGATATTCGCAAACGGTCCCGCGTGCACAAACGCGGGCGTATGTTCGAGCGTTTGCAAAAGATTCGGTTTGATCGCTTCGCGCAACAGCGCGGTCATCGCGCCCGCGCAACCCAAATCTGCGGCCGTCACGGGCTTGCCCTTGCGCGTGCTCGCGACGACAATGCGCGCGAGGCGCGCGCGCAAATCTTGGAGCGATGTCGTCAGCGCGAGAATTGCCATCACTTCACTTGCGACCGCAATATCAAAACTGCTTTCGCGCGGAACGCCGCCATCTTTTCCGCCTAAACCAATTGTCACTTTGCGTAAGGAACGATCACTCACATCCAACACGCGGGGCCACGAAATAGAATACGGATCAATGTCTAACGGATTGCCATGAAAAATACTATTATCAATGAACGCCGCGAGTAAATTGTGCGCGAGTCCAACCGCGTGCGTATCGCCGGTCATGTGCAAATTAAATTCTTCCATCGGAATTACTTGCGCATAACCGCCGCCCGCCGCGCCACCTTTAATTCCAAACACGGGTCCGAGCGAAGGTTGTCGCAACGTGATCGCGGCGCGATGTCCCAAACGATTCAACGCCATTCCTAAACCCACCGTCGTTGTCGTTTTGCCTTCGCCGAGCGGCGTGGGTGTAATCGCGGTCACGTCCACGTACTTACCGTTCGGTTTGCTCGCGAATTTTTTCAAAACGTCGAGCGAAATTTTCGCCATATATTTGCCGTACGAAAAATAATCATCGTCGCTCAAGTTCATCGCGCGGGCGATCTCGGTGATGGGTTTCATCTCGGCCGATTGAGCGATTTCTAGATCTGAAATCAAAGCGTCTCCTTAAAAGTAAAGTTTTATCGTCAGCAAAATTATTATTGCCGCGCGTGAATGCTTTGCGTAATCTCTGCGCGCACATTTTCCGCGCCGCGCAATAATTCCGCGCTCTGCGCGCGTCGATCCGTTGCAAAGGCGTCATCTTCAACCAAACCCAAATTGATTTCTACGTTCATGATCGCGCCGCGCATTCCCGCATCTGCGAGTAGCGCGCCAACTCCGCAATCGCTCACGGCGTTTTTATTTCCATTCACCGCGATAAATCGCGCGCGCTCCAAAATCGCGCCGCACAATTCCGCGACGCGTAACGGCGCGTCAGTCGCGGCTTGCAGGGCAGTTTGAATCGCGTGAGCGCGCGTGGATTTTTCGGCGTCGCTTTGTTTGGGTAATTTGTACGCGTCCATCACGCGCGCGTACGCCTCGCTATCGCGTTGCATCAGCGCGATTAATTCCGCGCGCAGCGGTTCGATCTGCGCGATTTCGTCGCGCAGTCGCGCAGCGATTGATTCATATCCTTTTTTTCCAATCGTTAGACGACAAACCATCAACAGTAATGACGCCGCGAGCGCGCCACTCAAGGCAGATGCTGTGCCGCCACCGGGCGTTGGATTGGAAGAGGAGAGTTGATCGAGAAATTGCGTGAGGGTTTCTTCGACGAAGGGCTTCATTGCTGACATTCTAGCGCAGTGAATCGCGAATGGCAAATGGCGAATGGCTGATAGCGGATGGCTAAAAAAACGCGTTTGCGATCTGCAATTTGCGATTTGCAATTTGCTGACTTTCAGCGCCAAATTACTTTGACCACGCGATGTTCACTCTCGAAATCTATAAACGCGACGCGCCGATTCGCAATTCCGTATTCAAATATTTTTTTAGTCAACTGCGCATCGCCCAAACAATATTGCTCCAATCGTTTTTGAAACCACTCGCCCAATTCCGCA
>JACQEA010000061.1 GCA_016200825.1 Chloroflexota bacterium
ACGAAAAAAATGTGGACGCGCTTTTTCTCGACGTGCGCGAACCCTGGCTCTTTCTCGCGCAAGCGCACGCCGCGCTCAAGGGCGGCGGATTTTTTGGCGCGCTCGTGCCGACGACGAATCAAATCAGCGCGTTGTTGGATGAAATGAATTTGCGCGCGGACTGGACGGATATCCAAGTTGTCGAAATCTTACTGCGCGGGTACAAACCAGTCGCGGAACGGTTACGTCCGGTGGATCGTATGGTCGCGCATACCGGCTATTTGATTTTTGCGCGCGCGATCAGAACAAATCCAGAAACGACTTCTCAAAATCTAATCAAATTATCCGCAAGTGAGGAAGAGTAAGAACGAATTACGAATTACGCTTTCCGCTTTCCACTTTCCGCTTTCTGCTTTCTACTTTTAGCTTTCCGCTTTTCCATCACCACGCTATACCCCTGCTCCACATTCTCCGAAAAAATTTGCGCGATTTTCCATCCCTCTTGCGCGGCAATTTGCATCAACTCCGTCGGCGGAAACAATAACACATCAAACCACGCGCCGCGCTTACCGCGATAAACCAATCGGACGCGCATTTGTCCCCGCGCGCGGCCGCGCTGCAAATTATTTTGCAAATAGCGTCGTTGAGTTGGATTGGTGACACTCGGTTGGCGCGTCGTCGCGAGAATCCGTCCGCGCGGCGACGTAACGCGCGCCAACTCGCGCAGCATTTTCCGAAACCGCGCGACCGTGCCGCCAATTCCTAAATTGTTTCCAAACAAAATCACCGTATCAAATTGTTTTTTGTGGAACGGCAATTGCGCGCGGACATCGGCGACGCGCACATCTTTCACCCCGCGCGTGCGCGCCAGTTCGACGATGCGCGGCGAGACATCCATCGCCGTGACGCGCAAACCGCGCGCTTGCAAATACAAACTATGCCGCCCCGCGCCGCAACCCGCATCTAACACGCGCCGGCGCGCAAATTTCAGCGCGCGTTTTTCGTGCAGCGGAAATTCCGCATACCGCGTAAAGTACCACGAAATATCTTCGCGGCTGCGAAACCCATCCTCGCGCGCGAGGATGAGATCAACCCGCGCGCCGCGAAAATAATCCCACAACGCGTCCGCGAAAAAATCGGCTTTCGTTTTTGTGTCCTTGATGACCAACTTTTCCCTCCAACCCAAAATAGTTCCTTTTCACGATTCAGTTTCGAATTTAGTTTTCCACTGCCCCAGAAATTTCCCAGAGAATAATTTCGGGTGGACACAGAAAACGCGCGCGCGGCGCGCCTGCGCCTTCCAAACCAATTCCGCGCGTCACATACAGCGTCAATTCATCAATCTGATACTGTCCCATTTCAAATTGCTTGCCATACAACGATGACGTGTACAGCGCGCCAAAAATCGGCAAACGAATTTGTCCGCCGTGCGTGTGCCCGCTCAATTGCAAATCAATGCCTTGCGCCGCAGCTTCCGGCGCGAGATCGGGCGAATGATAAACGAGCATCGAAAAATTTTTCGCCGCGCCGCGCAAAATTCCGCGCAACGTTTCGCGATCAATCTGCGGGCGATGCGTGCACGTAATTCCAATTACATCAATCGCGCAACCGTAATGCTGCACCGTCACGCGCTTGTCGCGCAACCAGCGCACATCTAACCCATTCAACAACCGCGCGACAATCTCCGGCTGATCTACGGGCGGACTTCCGGTCACCGCGTAAATGCCTAACGGCGCGGACAACGCGCGAAAAATCGCGCGCGTGTCTTCCCACGCCGCGGGATCGTTGAGATTGGACAAGTTCAGAAAATCGCCGGAGAAAAGAATTAGATCGGGCGCGAGATCATGCGCGCGCCGAATTAATTCGCGTTCACGCGCGGTGATTCGTTCCACATGCAAATCGCCGAGATGCAAAACGCGCAGCGGCGGCGCGCGCGCATCGAGTTTAGTCGTGCGGAGCGTTGCGCGCGTCACGCTAATTTTATGCGGTTCGATCCAAAAAGCATAAATCATAAGCGCAGTGCCAAGCGTTTGCGCGAAAAAATTGTACGGGTACGGCAACGCGGCAAATGGCGCGCGTAAAATCGCGAGAATTAATGTAGGTGGTTTTGAAGGACCAAACGATTTGCGCGCGCGAGGCAACAGAGCAATTACAAGCCAATCGAACAAAACGAAAATCCAAAAACTGAACGCCCAGAAAAGATCGCGCGTAGATAAAAGCGCAATCAAAAAAAGAATCGCCGCGAAAATCGGCGACCGCAAGTTTTGAACTGCTTCGGCAAAGTGAAGCAAAAAATCAAAACGGCTGGTGTAGGTGCCGGGAAAGTGCGTGCGCGTTGAAAAATCTTGAGGCAACATTGGAGAAAATTACGCAATACGCAATACGAAATACGCATCACGTATCACGTATCACGTATTCCGTATTCCGTTTTTATTTTTTGAATCGCGCATCTTCGCGCAACATTCTTTGCAAACC
>JACQEA010000293.1 GCA_016200825.1 Chloroflexota bacterium
GCGATGCCCGGCTCGCCGAGCAAACGATAAATCGCGAGCGGCATCGTTGGAAATTCGGGCAAGGCGATCAACGCAGTCGCGCCAAATTCGCCGAGCGAAATCACAAACGCGAAAATTCCGCCGACGATGAGCGCGCGCGCGATGATCGGCAAATCTATTGCGCGCCACATGCGCGCGGGCGACGCGCCCAACACGCGCGCGGCATCGCGCAGTTGTGGTTTGATACTCCGCAAGATCGGTACGAGCGCGCGCACGACGAAGGGAAACGCGACGAGCGCGTGCGCGATGGGAACGAGATAAATTGTCGCGCGCAACGCGAGCGGCGGACGATCCAGCGCGATCAAAAATCCAAACCCCAATGTTACCGCGGATGTTCCGAGTGGCAACATATAAAATGTATCGCGCAGAGATGCGTTGCCGCTTCGTTCTGTGATTGAGTACGCCGCGCCGATTCCCAAGATCAACGCGAGCGCGACCGCAATCGCGGCGAACGCGAGCGAGTTGCGCACCGCGTCAATCGGCGGAACAAATGTGATCGAGCCGCGCACATTTTCAAACAGCGCGGCGTAATTCTGCCAACTCAAACCATCGCGCGTGATGAACGATTCGCTCGTGAGTGTGACCAGCGGCGCGCTGAGAAAGATGAGCGTGAGCGCGAGCGTCAGAAAGACAAATATTTTTTCGCGCGCGGTTTGCGGTTTGCGGCGCGCGATGTTTGATGGGCGCAATGCAAGCGGACGCGCGACGCGCGCGTTGACGCGCGTATACAGTAACATCAACCCACTCGTGCAAATTATTTGCAAGAGCGAAAGCGTCGCGGCGAGCGGAAGGTTGAACAAGTTGACAGTTTGGCGATAAATTTCAACTTCGAGCGTCGCAAAACGCGCGCCGCCCAGCAGAAGAATGACGCCGAAGGAAGTGAAATCGAAAATAAAAATCAACAACGCGGCGGCGACAATCGCGGGCATGAGAAGTGGAAGCGTGACGTGAAAAAACGCGCGCGCGCGGCTCGCGCCCAACACGCGCGCCGCATCGCGATAATGCGGCGAAAGCGTTGACCAAAATTGGCTCACGATGCGAAAGGCAATCGAAAAATTGTAAAAGACATGCGCGATGAAAATAATCCAGATCGTGTCGAGCAAATCAATCGGCGGTTCAGAAAGTTGAAACGCGCGCATGAGCAATTCGTTAAATCCGCCACGCGGTCCGAGCAACGCGTTGAACGCCGCGGCAATGACAATCGTGGGCATGAGAAACGGAATGGTGATGAGCGCGCGCAAACCATTTGACGCGGGCAAACGGTAATGCGAAAAAATATACGCGGCGGGAAACGCGGCGAGAAGCGTGAGGAGGGTCGAGAGCGCGGCTTGAAAAAAAGTAAACGCGAGGACGCGCGCATAGTACGGATCGGATAACAGATCACGCGCCGAAAAAAAATCGAGCGAACCGTCTGGCGCAAATGAGACGCGCAGAATCACGGCGAGCGGATAAAAGAAAAATACTATCAAGAACGCGAGCGGCGCGGCGCGCAGTGCGAGCGCGAAGATTTTCATCGCGAGGAGAGATTGCAAGACCCGGAGACGCGTTCAAGGATTTTTTCGCGTCTCCGGGTCTAGAATTTATCGCGTCAACGCAAAACCGCGCTCGTCCATTCGTTGATCCATTTTTCGCGATTCGCGTCAATCGTCTCCGCGCTCAAGGTCGCGGATTTTTTGGGCCGTTCCGCGAATTTATAAAAGTCGGGGAGTTTCGCGTCCGCATTGACGGGAAAGACAAACATTTGCGCGGGCACGTCTTCTTGAAAACGCGTCGCGAGCATATAGTCAATCAGTTTTTGCGCGAGCGCGGGATTTTTCGCGCCGCTGAGCACGCCCGCAAATTCAATTTGCCGAAAACACGCGTCGTCGCCTAAAACATTTGCCGTTGGCGGAGTCGTTGCTTTGCCGCCGCTAAAAAAAACTTCGGCGGCGGGACTCGTCGCGTAACTCAACACAATCGGGCGAGTGCCTTTGCCGCTCCACGTGGATTTGTTGTAGTACGCATCCGACCAACCTTCGCTCACCAAGACATTATTGGCGCGCAATTTTTTCCAGTAATCGAGATATTTGTCTGCGCCAAAATGCGCGACGGTGGCGAGCAAGAACGCGAGTCCGGGAGATGAAGTCGCAGGATTTTCAACGACGAGCAACCCTTTGTAATCCGTGTTCGTGAGGTCTTCTAATTTCGCGGGCGGAGTCAGATAGCGATTGCTGAACCAACCGCTATCGTAATTCAAACACACATCGCCGTAATCAATCGGCGTGACGCGATTTTGCGCGTCGAGTTTGAATTCGGCCGGAATTTTTTCAATGCCCGCGGCTTTGTACGGCGCAAAGAGATCGGCTTTGAGCGCGCGACTAAGAAATGTATTGTCCACACCAAAGAACGCGTCCGCGAGCGGATTATTTTTGGTGAGGATGGCTTGATTCAACGCTTTGCCCGCGTCCCCGGCTTTGAGCACGCGCACTTTGGCATTATTCGCTTTTTCAAATGCCGCGATCACATCTTCACTCGCGGCGAACGAATCGTGCGTCATCAAAACTATTTCCGTTTGTCCGGGCGCGAGCGTTGCCGTCGCGGTTTTGCTTGGCGGCGCGACGGTTGCAATGGTAGGCGCTACCGTCGGCGCGATTATTGGCGCGAGCGTTGGCGCGGGTGGCGGGGTTGATGCGGGCGCGCACGCGGCGGTGATGACGAGAAAGAAAGTGAGCGCGAGAATTATTTTGGATTTCATATTACCTCCTTTGATAATGGGACACTGATTAACTGACGCTACGCACTGTCATTCTGAACGAGCGAAGCGAGTGAAGAATCTTGTTGTTTCAAACAAATTCTTACCGCTTTTGGTGATATTTGGTTACTTTTGGAGCAACAAGACCCTTCGCTTCGCTCAGGGTGACAAAGGGTGCGTAAGGTGAGTGATTAACACTGACGAACACAGAAAAATAATATCAATGTGAATCAGTGTGTCTGTGTGTCCATTGTTTGTATGAAAAGTAAAATTTAGAGATTAGAAATCGATTTTTGAAAATGAACGATTAACAGCATCCCCCTTTCTATTCGCACGCGCGCGCGTGGCGCGATCAATCCGTTGCTAATTCCGCGCGCGGTATTTTGGGCGAGTGTTTCGCCGCGCAACGAAAATTCCATGCCTTGCGTTTCAATTCCTTCCACGCGCGCCGTCAGCGGAATAAGCGAAACGGTATCGCCAATTTGTCCATTGATTTCCGATTCGTCGCGCGTGATCCACAATTCCGCGTCCGCCGTGACGATTCGGACACGCTCGGCGCGCGCGAGCAAAAAAATATTCGCGAGCGTCTGGTCAATGCGTCCGCCGAGCGCGGCGAGAATTGTAATTTCGGTCGCGCCGCGCGTGCGCGCGAGATCCAATGCGAGTTCGAGATCCGTTTGGTCTTTGGCGCGCGGATGTTGAATTTTTTCGACGCGCGCCGTATCGAGCCAGCGCGCGGTGTCCGCGTCGAGCGAATCGAGATCGCCAATCACGCTGTGCGGCGCGAGCGCGAGAAATAATCGCGCGTTACGCGCGCCGCCGTTCGCCGCGAGACGCAAGTCCGCGCGCGCCCATAGCGCGCGTAATCGAGCATGATCTTGAATTTCACCGTTCGCAACGATGACGCAATGCATTGGTAAAAAAAATCGCCACCCAATCTGGATGGCGAGAAATTTTTTTACGTGCTTCGCAAAAAAAATTTCCTGCGCTGGCATTATCCAGATCAGGTTCAATGGGTCGGCGGCTATCAGTCGCCCTCTCAGCCCGGTCGCACCGAGCTCCCCGTGATTTCGATTTCGTTCCGAGTGTAGCACGCGATTGCATGACTGTCAAGACAAATCGCGATAAAGTTTTGCTAATCTTTTCAATGTGTGCTAAAATCTCGCGCAAGAATGGGAGATGGTGCAATGGTAGCACGACTGACTCTGGATCAGTTAATCGTGGTTCGAATCCACGTCTCCCAGTATTTTTGCGGGTGAATCCTCGCGGCAATCTTCCGCGAGGATTGTAATTTATTTTAGCCGTGCGAGCCAACGAATTCACAATGCCCAGTTCCAAACTTTTGCTTTCGTACAACATTCCGTACGAAAAACAAGACGCCTATCTGCGCTTTATGCTGAATCAATTTATTCCTCGCGGCGGGTGGTGCCGTACGATCCCGGGTTTCAATTCTGACGCGGCAGAGTCTATTCGACTTTACGCGAAATAATTTTTACCGCAAAGACGCCAAGTGCGCAAAGAAAAAATGAAGCGTTTAAGCTTGTTTCATAGGTTATCCTTGGCGTTCTTTGCGTCTTTGCGGTGATATTTTTATTCTGAATAAAGTGGAATAAAGCAAACAGGCGAGAAATTTTTCTCTCGCCTGTTTTTTGTTGGACGACCGCGCGTTCGCGCTTGTCATGCCAACGCGGCGCGATCAATCACCATCGCGAGAAACAAAAGCGCGAGATAGAGATTCGAGTACACGTACAAACGCCGCGCGGTTTGTTTGGACGCCTCGCGCACTAATTTCGCGGCGAGGTACAGAAATCCCGCGCCCAAAACAAATGCGGTGACAAAATACACCGCGCCGAGTTCTTGCAGGGAAAACGGAATCAACGTGATCGCGACCATCAAGAGCGAGTAAAGTAAAATCTGCCGATGCGTTTCCGCCTCGCCGCGCGCAACGGGCAACATCGGAATGCCGACGCGCGCGTAATCTTTTTTCAACATTACCATCAACGCCCACGTATGCGGCGGCGTCCAATAAAAAATAATCAGAAATAAATAAATCGCGAACAAATTCAAATCGTTTGTTACCGCCGCCCAACCGACGAGCGGCGGAATCGCGCCGGCCGCGCCACCGATGACTACATTTTGCGGCGTCGCGCGTTTCAACCACACGGTATAAATTCCCGCGTAATAAATAATACCTGCCAACGCGAGCAGCGCGCTCAACCCATTCACCAACGTCGCGAGAATAAAAACGGACGCGCTGCAAAGCGCGATGCCGAAAATCAACGCGCGGCGCGGCGCGACGCGTCCGGTTGGAATCGGACGTTGGGACGTGCGCGCCATCGTCTTATCAATCTCGCGATCATAGTACGAATTCAACGTGTTCGCGCCCGCCGCCGCGCACATTCCGCCGACGAGTGTGAAAAATAATAACGCGATATCGGGAACACCGCGCGCCGCGACGAGCATCGCGCCGAGAGTGGTGACGAGCAGCAGTGCGACGATCCAGGGTTTGGTCAATAATAAATAATTGGTAATTTGCGCGCGCAATTTCGATTGAGTTGGCGTCGCGGTTTGATTATTGGATCGAGTCACTTGAGTTGCGCTGTAATGCGCGAGAACGGTGAACACTACCAACGCGCCCCAGAGCGCGGCGGCAAACGCGAGATGCAATAAATTCAGCGCGAGCGGAAAATGCGCGATCACGTTCCACGCGCCGACAAACGTTTGCGCCGCAAACAAAATCAGCGCGAGCATTCCGACGCGTTGCAATTCGCGATGCGAGGGTTGCGCTCGGCGCGCGAAATTCAACGTAAACAATATTAGCAAACCAATCGCGCCAGCGATATAACGGTGTGCCATCGCGATTTGTTGCAGGAGATTAGTCGGAATAATTTCATCATTGCACAAAGGAAAAGTCGGACAGGTGTAACCCGCCGCGCTGCCGGTCACAAATGTTCCAGAGACAAGCAAAATAAATGTGCCGATCAAACTGGCGCGCGCGTAACGACGCAAATGAATTTCGGTTGGCGAAGACGCGGCGGCAAAGTGAATGGGACGAAAAGCAAATGTCGCGGCAACTATCAGCGCGGCAAAAATCAACATCGCATTGGAAAGATGCACCGCAACGATGAGCGGCGGAAGTTTGAGCAACACCGTCAAGCCGCCAACTAAAATCTGCACGAT
>JACQEA010000294.1 GCA_016200825.1 Chloroflexota bacterium
ACTATCCGACTATTGGGCTATAAGACTATTCGACTAAATCACAGAGGAATTCAAAATGGCATTTGGTTTAGGCGTTTTGCGCGGCATGAGTATTACGCTCCGACATTTTGTGGATACGTACGTTGGCGATTTCAAACATCTGACGAATCGCTACGATGCGACCGCGCTCGCGGAACGCCAAAGCGCGCGCGGCAAAGGTATTTTCACGGTTCAATATCCGGAAGAAAAACTAAAACCGCCGGAAAATTTTCGCTTTCTGCCTTTTTTGATTTACGAACCGACGCTTGATGAGAAAACCGGGCAAGCCATTATGGATTCTGCCACCGGCAAAGAAGCGATCGGTTATGAACGGTGTACGGCGTGCGGCATTTGCGCCAAAGTTTGTCCGCCGCAATGTATTTGGATTGTCCGCGGCCAAACGCCGGATGGCAAGCCCGCGCCCAAAGCGTCGGAATTTTATATTGACATTGATGTGTGCATGAATTGCGGTTTGTGCGCGGAATTTTGTCCGTTCGACGCGATCAAGATGGATCACGATTACGAATTAGCGAATTACGAGCGACATGTTAGTCACATTTACGATATGCAAACTTTGTTGAAACCGGTTGACTATTACGCGCGAATTCGTCCAACGCATTACGCGTATGAAGAAGCAAATCTGACGAAAGAACGTCAGGCAGCGCAAGCGAAAAAAGCGCGCGTCGGCGTGGGTGCGGCGGCGGAAACAAAAACCGAATAAGCTCGCGGCGGCAAAAGGGTATGAGTGTAAAACAAATTCTCACGACGGGACATCCCGCGCTGCGCGTCAAAGCCAAAAAAATAAAACGCGTCGATCCCGCGATTGTCAAATTGATTGACGATTTGCTTGAGACCATGCATGCAGCGAATGGTTTGGGATTGGCAGCGCCGCAAATCGGTGTAAGCTTGCGCGTGCTTGTAATCGAAATTCCAGAGGACAAAGATGACCCGCACAGTGGAGAGCGGGTCGTTTTGTGTAATCCAGAAGTGATCAACGCCGAGGGCGAGCAAGTTGGCGAAGAAGGTTGTCTTTCCATTCCCGGTTACGTCGGAATTATTCGGCGCGCGAAAAAGGTGACGGTTAAAGGCTTGAATCGCAAAGGCAAAGAAGTGCGCGTCAAGGGTGAAGGGTTGCTGGCGCGCGCGTTACAGCACGAGATTGATCATTTGGATGGAATTTTATTCACCGATCGTTTGGAAAAACCGGGCGATCTATTTCGCATCAACGAACAACACGAACGCGAAGCCGTGTTTCCAAACGCGGGTGAGCGAAAGCAACGCGCGTCCGCGCCGATGATCGCGTAAGACGCGCGGATGAAACATGTGCTGCGATTTTTTTTGATGTGGCGCTAGAGGCGCGTGATAAAATAGACTTTATCGGGATTAATATTGGACACTGACAAACACAGACGAACACAGATAAAGAATTAAAAATCAGTGTTAGTCAGTGTTAATCTGTGTCCGATGATGGTCTTAGCTTATTTCCGATAATGTCTAATGAATTTAGGAGAGACGTCAAGTGATAAACGCTTTACGCGTCGGGTACAGTGTAATTCGTTATCGCGGTGGGATTGGACAGTGGGCGTGGGGCGTGAACCGCGTAGCGGGCTTGGGCTTGCTCGCGTTTTTGGGTCTGCACATCTTTGATATTTTTCTGTTGGGGTTTGGGCCCAAATTATTTGAGGAATTGCTTTTTCTGTACAAAGGTCCGGTTGCGCGCATCCTCGAAGTGTTCCTCGCTTTTGGTTTAACGTATCACGGCATCAACGGCGTGCGCCTGATCGTGATGGATTTCGTTCCCGCGACCGCGCGGCATCACGTCAAAATGTTTTATATTCAGTTGATCATTTTCTTCGCGCTCTTTGTTCCGGCGGGAATTTTCATGCTCAAAGAATTCTTTGACGTCGGCGGCGGAATTATCGGGACGCTGATCGTTTTGGCATTGCCGCTCATCGTCGCGTTTGCGGCGAATCTTGCGCCCACCAGCGGTGACAATGTCCAAGTGAGCAACGGAAATTACGCGGCGGCAACGCGCGAGACCGCGTCCGCGCGCGGCCGCGCGCCAAGCGGCAGCGAATTTTGGTTGTGGCTTTTTATGCGCGTGTCGGGTCTGTTGTTGATTCTGCTTGCGTTTTTTCATTTCTTTGTGATGCACTTTGTGATCGGCGTCGAAAAAATTAATTTTGCGGTGATCGTGGAACGCTGGACCGATCCGGCGCAAAGCGCATTTTGGCGGACGTACGATGCGTTATTGCTTTTTTTCGCGTTCACGCATGGCGTGAACGGCGCGCGGATGGTGATCTCGGATTATTTTCATTCGCCGGGTTGGCGCGCGTTTTTGAAAATCGGATTGTTCCTGTTCTGGTTCGTGCTGATGGGAATGGGAATGTTCATTATTCTCACTTTCAATCCTGGGATGATCAAATAGTCTAATGCTATCTCTCGACCGCGATAATCTGGTTGATGCGCTAAAGAAATATGGCATTCGATTTTTGGCAGGCGGAGATGAATCAACGCGTGAGATGTCGCCGCCCGATTTGATTCGCGCGCTCGCGGAACATCGCGACGCGCGCTTGCACCTTGCGTTGACGAGTCTTTTTTTGGCGCATCCCGATTTGAGCGCGTGCGTTCCGGAAATCGTTGATTTGCTGACTGAAAAGGCGCGTATCGAACTGGAAGCGCGTTATATGGCGGCGGTCTATCTGCAGAGAATGTGGAAGACGCGGCTCGGATATTATTTGGGGAATTTTCGGGAATTGCCGGATTATTTTTCGGCGGCGTTGCGCTTGCCGTCGGCGGACGAACGATTTGGAAAAGCGGGTTTGGATGCGCTTGGCGAATGGCACGCACAACAATCGGAATTTTCGTACAATCACTTGGCATCGTATGAAAAGGCGTTGGAGTTGTTGATTGGACAGTTGAAAGTAGAGTCGCGGCATTGGTGTGGGAAGGATTTCGCGAGCAATCGCTCGATGTGGATGTGAGTTTTGAAGTGGATGATGCCGATCATGGGAAATTTGTTCAAACAATTCGCGAGCTTAAAGACGAATTGATTATCAACGTCGAAGAAGTTTCGCCCGCCGATTTCATTCCATTACCATCGGGGGCGAGAGACCGCGCCGTATTTATCGGGCGTTACGGTTCGTTAGATATATTTCATTTCGATTTCTACAGCACCGCGTTGAGCAAAATCGCGCGGGGGACGCAAGAAGATTTGGACGATGTCCTCACGCTAATGCGCGCAGGGCGCATCGAGCACAATCGGCTTGAAAAATATTTCGCGGAAATAAAACCACGCGTGGCAAGTGAGAGTTTGAAGCAAGATCCGCAAGAATTCGAGCGAAATTTTCAAACGTTGCGTCAGTTATGGGCGCGAAATTAAGAAAAGGAAAAAATTTTTGCGAGGCAATGCATGACGCAGTATCACAAATTTGATGCGGTCGTTGTCGGCGCGGGCGGCGCGGGATTGTGGGCGGCACTCGAGTTGATCAAGACGCGCGCAAATGTCGCGGTGCTAACCAAACTTTATCCAACGCGATCACACACCGGCACCGCGCAAGGCGGCATCGGCGCGGCGTTGGGAAATCTGGAAGAAGATCATTGGGAATGGCACATGTTCGATACGGTCAAAGGCGGCGATTATTTGGTGGATCAAGATGCCGCC
>JACQEA010000295.1 GCA_016200825.1 Chloroflexota bacterium
GAGAAACTGCAACGCGCGCGCGGGAAACCAAAATCCCAACGGACGAACCATGCCGCTCCAATCAACTTGATGGTGCGTAGCCAGAATTTTGACCGCGTCCTTCTGCGCCGCACGCGCTTGAGTTTCAATCCATTCGCGTTGCGCGCGCGACCAAAATCCGCCCGGCAGAATTGGACGATTATCATTCACGCCAATCGCGAAAATTCCAGCGCGCGCGCACGCGGCATCAACGGTTGGATGAATATATTCTTGATAGCGCGCGTACGCGCGCGTTAATCGTTCCGTGATCGGAACGAGCGGTTGATCGTGATTACCCGGAATCGTGAGCAATGGCTTGGATATTTTTTGCAAAAAATCGCGCGCATGTTCGTACTCATGCGGACGCGCGCGCATTGTGAAATCGCCAGAGATGATGACCATGTCTGGATTCAGCGCGGCAATATCGTTCAAAATCAATTGCGCGAGTTGCGCGTTGTGTCCGGGACCGAAATGTAAATCGGAGAGATGGAGGATTGTAGTCATATAGTCTGATGGTCTGATAGTCTCGAAGTCTCATAGTCAAATCGTCGGGCAGTCGCAACAGAAATCTGACTACTCGACTACCGGACTATTGGACTATGCGACTACTCAATTCATCCGTATCAATTTGCGCGCGTTGCAAACGACCGGAATAATCCACGTAAATTGTTTTCCATTCTGTGAATGTGTCCAATACCGGATAACCGCCGCCTTCGCGATGACCATTGCCGGTGCCGCGCGTTCCGCCAAAAGGCAATTGCACTTCGCTGCCGATGGTCCCCGCGTTAACGTACAATAATCCCGTCGTCACATCGCGCATCGCTTCAAACGCGCGATTGATGTTTAAAGTGTACACCGACGTCGAGAGTCCATAATTTGTTTGATTGTTGATTGCAATCGCGTGGTCAAACGAATCCGCACGCAAGACCGATAACGCGGGCCCAAAAATTTCTTCTTGGCCCACGCGCATCGTCGGCGCAACGTTGTCGAAAATAGTCGGCGCGTAAAAAAATCCTTTCGCGAGCTCGCCCGCGCGTGCGGGTTCGCCTCCCACCACAATTGCCGCGCCTTCTTTTTTCGCGACTTGTGTGTACGCGTCGATTTTTTCGATTGCTTTTTGATTGATGACCGGTCCCACATCGGTCGTGGGCGCGAGTCCATCGCCTAATTTCAATTTCGCCGTGCGCGCGGCAAGTTGATCGAGCAGATTATTTTTGATCGCGGCATGCGCGATCACGCGCGAGCATGCGGTACAGCGTTGTCCGCTCGTGCCAAACGCGCTCCACAAAATTCCTTCAATCGCGAGATCAATATCCGCGTCGTCAAGAACAATGATCGCGTTTTTTCCGCCCATCTCGAGTGAAACGCGTTTAAGATTCTGCGCGCATTTCGTCGCGACTTTAGTTCCCGTCGCCGTCGAGCCGGTAAAAGTTATCACGCGCACGTTGGGATGATCCACCAACGCTTCGCCCGCGTCGCCGTAACCGCAAACGAGATTCATCACGCCCGGCGGCAAGCCCGCCTCTTGCAAAATTTTCACGAATTCAATTGCGAGCACCGGCGTATCTTCCGCCGGTTTCCACACGATTGTATTTCCGCAAATCAGCGCGGGAAAAATTTTCCACGACGGCACGGCGATTGGAAAATTCCACGGCGTGATCACACCGACCACACCCAACGGATCGCGCACAGCCATGCCCCATTTATTTGGCAACTCGGATGGAACGACCAATCCATTCAAGCGGCGCCCTTCGCCCGCCATATACATTCCCATATCAATCGCTTCTTGCACATCGCCCAACGCTTCTTTGATTACCTTTCCCATTTCGCGCGTCAACAATTCGCCGAGCATTTGTTTGCGCGCGCGCAAAATTTCAACCGCGCGATAAATAATTTCCGCGCGTTTTGGCGCGGGATATTTCCGCCATTTTTCAAACGCGCGCGCCGCGGCTTCGACCGCGTCGCCAACATCTTCGCGCGCGGACAACGGCACGACGCCGATCAAGTCGCCATTCGCGGGATTGTGACTGGCAAATGTTTTGCCCGAGCGCGCGGGTGTCCATTTTCCGTCAATGTAATTCAATTCGTTTGGCATGTGCATCTCTCCTAAAAATATTCTTCGTTCGGCATTTTACTTGCGAAAGAACGAAACACCAAAAAGGGGGCTTGCCTTGCAAAACAATATCGCTTACAATTAGGGTCGTCATGTGCAGTGCGCTCTTACGCCTTTCTTATCGCGATTCGATAAATTCTTATACCGTTTTAAGCGGTAAAAGATAGAATAAAAATCACAGATATTTGAAATGCAAAACCGAACCGAATTTCTTTTCACGCATACCGCGATTGGCGCGCTCAAAGATTTGCGCGGCACGGAATGGAAACAATTGGCCACGCGCATCGCGCAACTGCCTTCCACGCATCCCGACGCGTTGGCCTTTGCGCTGATGATGGTGCGCTTGAACAATTGCGTGTCGTGCGACGCGTTACGTTTCCGCGAGCGCGGCGGTTGCGCGCGCTGCGCGCGTTTTGTCTTGACGACGTTGGTCAAAGAAAACGAAGTTAGTTTGCTCGCGCGTTATCGCGCCGCGCGCAATGAAATCGCGCGGGCGTTGCCCGTTCAACTTTTGGAAAAACAAGCCGCCTAACCATGTCTAAATCGCGATCTGCGCTTGGCACCGAACATAGTCTTAGCGGCGAGAAATTATCTCTGCTCGCGATTTTCGCGCACCCGGAAGATGAAGGCTTTGGGCCCGCGGGCACGCTGGCAAAATACGCGAGCGAAGGCGTGCAAGTCTCGCTTGTTACTGCAAATCGTCCGACCACCCAAAATAATATTACGCGCGAGGTCTTGCCTTTGCGCGCAACGCATGACGCCACGCGCGATCGGCTCTGTTCCTGTCGCACTTCCGGCATTCGGCGCGTTTGTTTTCTCGATTTGCCCGCGGGCGAAATGGAAAACATGGATCCGATTTTGATTGAAGATCAACTCGTCCGTCTCATTCGCGAAATTCAACCGCAAGTGATCGTCACCTTTGGACCCGATGGATTGTCCGGCGATGTGGATCACAAAATTATTAGCCGCGCGGCAACCGCCGCATTTCACAACGCCGGCGATCCGACCAAGTTCGCGCATCACTTTCAAGAAAATCTTGGCACGCATACGCCGCAGAAATTATATTTTTGCGTTTTGCCTTCCAGTCTGGTGAGTCAATGGGGCGTGGATGGAATTATGGCGGTGCCGGACGAAAACGTCACGACGCGACTCGACGTTTCTTCGTTCAACGAAAGCATGAGTCAAATCATGTTTTGTCATCGGCACAAACAATTGGATTATGTGCGTTGGTTGATCGGCGAGCGGCAATTGCAATGGGACACCGAATATTACGCGCTCGCGGAAACAAATCTTAGCCGGAGGCATCGGCGCGAAAATGATTTGTTTGCCGGATTGCGCTGAATTGACTGAGCGGTTCTTTGACCCACCCAAATTCTTTTTTGTGATATACTCGCTTTCGTTCATGCCCTCTTACCTCGCGAACGCAGAACCTTTTTTTTTCACCGGCAATCACATCGGCTGTCTGTTGATTCACGGATTCACCGGCACGCCGCACGAAATGCGCGGCTTGGGTGAACATCTCGCTGAAAAA
>JACQEA010000296.1 GCA_016200825.1 Chloroflexota bacterium
AGCGGCTCCATGCGATCATCAAAGCCAGCGCGCCAGCCCTCTCGCCGAAAACCTGGTACGGGATGCCCGCGTATGCCAAGGACGGCAAGGTCGTCTGCTTCTTCCAAAGCGCGCAGAAGTTCAAAGAGAGGTACGCGATGCTCGGCTTCAACGACACGTCGAACCTCGACGAAGGCGTCCTGTGGCCGGTTGCCTTCGCGCTGAAGGAGTTAACTGCCACCGAAGAGTCAAGGATCATCGCGCTCGTGAAGAAAGCGGTGAGCTGAGGACTGATCGCAAGTGTAAGAGACCCCGACGGTAACATCATCGGGCTCATTCAGTTACCTTAATTCAAGTTGCGACCTTGAGTGCATAAGAGATTACGTCATTGCGAGCGGAGCGAAGCAATCCCCTAATTGGAATTCGGAGATTGCTTCGTCGCAAAGTTCGCTCCTCGCAATGACGTGGTAGCAACTTGGGTTACCTTGATTGCACGAGCGACGAATCTTCGTATCACTCCGAATAAAATAAAAATAGGCGATGCATTTCCGCATCGCCCAATTTTTTTTCGCGATTCGTTCACACCTAACGCGGACAAGCCAAAACCAAAAAGGCCGTCTGCGAATCTTCATTAATCTTTTTTCGCGCAGATTCGCGTTGATTCGCGGGAAAAAAATTTTTGTTTTTTTTTTAACCAAACCCGCGCACAATAAATCTTTTGAATCCACGCTCTAATTTCTTCGCAACAATAGCATTCCCAAAATTCCAAGACTCAAAATCCCCAGCCCGCTACCGCAAGTGGTGGTCACCGGATTCGGCGCGATAGGCGCGGCGGTGGGCGCAGGCGGCGCGGGTGTTTGCAGAATCGTTGGATCGGTTGAGAGACCAAACGTTGGAATCGGCGCGGGAATTATTCCGACGCGCGTGGCAAGCGCGCGCGGTTTCGCGCCAATGTCGACGCGCCACACATTTTCCAAGCCATCGGTGTCAAAACCAAACACTGCGCGAAAAATATCATCGTAATCACCGCCGATTTGCAAGAGTTGCAAGACGCGCGTCATTTTATCGCGCCCATAGATGCGATAAATAAAATCTACGACACTAAAGCCTTCGGCATACGCGAGGTTTGCCTCGGCGGCGCTAAACGGAAAGTTGCCAGAGATCGAACGGAGCGAAAGTAATTTGTCGGAATCCAGCGCGCGTTTGAGCGGCGCGGAAAATTGATTGTCCAGTTTATTCGGAAACGTTTCGTAATATACGGCAAGCCCTTCGTCCATCCATTGCGGCATTGACAGCGCGCCCAAGGGACCCCGAATTTTTTCGCGAATGATGATGTGCGCGAGTTCGTGCGCGGTGGCGACTTTGCCCCATTCCAACGCGGTCGTCTCGATGTTGATCAAAATGATTCCGTATTCGGGATGCGCGCGGCCGCCGGTCCATTCGCGCGCGCCGGGTCCCAGCGCGCGAAAAAAATCGGTGCGGTTGCCGTAAATCCAAATTTGCACCGGCTGATCAACTGTCACTCCCGTGTCTTGTTGCAAATAATTCATGGCTTGAACCGACCGATCGAACAATGCTTTGCCAAAATTATCCGCGCCGTTGTACCAAGCCAACGTGAGTTTGCCGTTAGAAAGTTTTTTCCAATCTATCGCGGCATCTTCGACGCGGAAATTTTGTTTGGGCGTGACCGCGAGGTTGCCCGCGTCATCTTGGATCGTCCACCAATATTGTCCGGTCACACCGGGCGGAACATAATTGCGCGAGATAAACCATTCGTAACTGACCGTCACTTGCGCGTCGGGATTAAACGGAGGATCAAAGCGCGCGTTGGCAGTTTGACCGTCTACTTGCGTGGTCAACGCGATCTTGGAAATTATCGCGTTACTCTTGGCGACAAGTTCAAAGAGAAGACGCGTGGGGAATTGATTGGTGAATTTGTTCGCGGTAATTTGAATCGCGCCTTCGGCGCGCACCGGCGCGGCCGACGCGATCAAAAATAGCACGACGAGACAAAAAAGTTTTTTCATTCGACCTGAATCAAATAAAAGTTATCCACGAAACACACGAAGAAACACGAATGAACCACTAACCTTTGTACGAAATAATTTTTACCGCCAAGATACAAAGAACGCTAAGGTGTCATTCTGAGGAGCGCAGCGACGAAGAATCTTGTTATTCGCTTAGAGTCAAATTCCAACAACAAGATGCTTCGCTCAGCATGACAATTCCTTCCCGCGCTTGGCGTTCCATTCACTTCGTTCAGGACAGGCGTGGCGGTGAAATTTTTATTGAATTTTGTGTCCGTTCGTGTTTTTCGTGGACGTTGTTTCTTAATTTTGTTTCAATTATTTTGCCGGGGTCGCGGTTGGATCAGTTGAAAGACTAAACGTGGGGAATGGTGTGGGCCCCTTGCCGACCGGCGTCGCAGTTGGAATCACGCGCGGTTTCGCGCCGACTTCTTTGCGCCATTCATTTTCCAGTTGGTCGGTATTCAAGCCGATTGTTTTTTGGAGCAACTCGTCAAAATCGCCGCCGACTTTGATCGCGAGAAGCAGGGCTTGCATTTTTGGCGCGCCGAATTTGCGGTAGATGTAATCCACCGCGCTGAAACTTTCCGCGTAACCCAAATCCACTTGATCAATTGGAAATCGGCCCGCCATCGAGCGCAACGAGAGCAATGTATTTTCATCAATCGCTTTTTTCAATGGCAGCGAAAATTGCGGGTTGAGCGGACCCGGCACCGTTTCGTAATACATCGCGAGGCCTTCATCGAGCCAATGCGGAAATGAAAATTCGCCGAGCGCGCCGGAGATTTTTGCGTGCATGATCACGTGGGTCATTTCATGCGTCGTCGCTTCTTTCGCAAAATTAATTGTGCGCGGACCGGCATCAATCAACACGACGCCGAACTCTGGATGCGTGCGTCCGCCTTCAAAGCCCGCGACATTCGGTCCGAGCGCGTTGAGAAAATCATTGCGATTGCCGTACAGAAAAATCTGCACTTGGCGATCCACCGTAACGCCCGTATCTTTTTCCAACAGCGCGAGCGATTGCACCGCGCGATCAAACACTTGTTGACCAAACGTTTGCTCGCCGGAGTACCAATAGATCGCGATTTTGCTATTTGAAATTTTCTTCCATTGAATGACCGGCTCGTCCACGCGGAACGATTCTTTTGCCGTCGGCGTTTCTTTGCCGTCCACATCTTTGAGCACCCACCAGAATTGTCCGGTCACACCCGGCGGCAAATAATTTTGCTGCAGATTGTACTCATACGCGACGGAAATTTTTTTGCTCGGCGTGAATTCCGGGAGAAAACGCAAACTACTGGACTGTCCGTCCAATTGAATGATCAGCGAAACTTGATTGATTTGCGTCGCGCTGTC
>JACQEA010000062.1 GCA_016200825.1 Chloroflexota bacterium
TTATTCTCGCACAAAAAAATTACCGGCAGTTTGTGAATGCCCGCCCAGTTCAGCCCTTCGTGAAAATCACCTTCAGCCGTCGAACCTTCGCCGAAACACGTCACCACCACTTGATCCGTGCCTTTGTATTTGATCGCGAGCGCGGCGCCGGAGGCTTGCGGAATTTGCGACGCGACCGGACTAGAAACTGTCACAATATTCAGCGCGCGCGAACCGTAATGTTGCGGCATTTGGCGCGCACCGGAAAACGGATCGGCTTGTTTGCCGTACATTGCGAGCAACAAATCGCGCGGCGTCACACCCCACGCGATCACCATCGCCATATCGCGATAGTACGGAAAAAAATAATCGTGCGCTTTTTTGAGCGCGAACGCACTGCCCACTTGCGTCGCCTCGTGACCGATACCAGAAATATGAAACGCGACTTCGTGTTGGCGATGCAGAATCCACATCCGCTCGTCTAGGCGGCGCGCGAGCAGCATCAGCCAATAAATTTCCAAGGTTTGCGCGTCACTCAAGCCCAGCGCGCGATGTCGCGCCTCAACTTTGGTTTTCTCCGCGACCTTCATTGCCATCCCATCCTCCTCTGAAAATAGGACCCTGACAAACCATGTCCTGAGCAAACGCGAAGGAACTGAAGAACACGGAAAAATATTATCGGTGTTTGTCAGCGTTCATCGGTGTTCAATTGATTTTCGAATCCGATGAAAACACAAATGAGGAATTGGGTATGCCGCGTTCTGGAATTTTTGAATTAAATTTCCAGAAACGTTTTCCCAATTCCTCATCTCACTCACGCGTTCGACGCTCACGCGTCTAGAAAACTTTTTGGACTCGCAAGACCACGAGCGCGCCAATCAATGCGGCAATGCCGCCAATAATCACAATGCCCGACCAATCGAGCGGAAAATGACTCGCGCCCGCCATGAACAACAGCAACGGCGCGGACAATGCAAAATTTACGCGCGAGGCGTACAACGCGATCTTTGCCGCTTGCGCGTCCGGTTTTTCACCTTTGATCGTCGCCTCGATCACTGTGCGTTGATTGGGCCAAATCAGTCGCCACACATTAAAGAGCATGATCACGCCCAACACCATGCCCATGAAAATCGTTTTATCGCGATTTTCCGCGAGCGCGAGGAACGCGCCATTGTTCCAATACAGAACGTAGATCAATCCAAAACCCGCGAGCACCGTGACCCACGCTGAGTGGCGAAACCACCACAACGCGCTTGGAATTAATTTTGAAACATACGTCGGACGATCTTTGGCTTCAACAGTTTTGGCGAATGGAACATTGACGAGGTTGAACCAATACAACAGTCCGATCCAGGTGATCCCGGCGGCAAAATGCGTCCAGCGAAATACAAGGTGCAACCATTGTGACAAGTCGGCAGGCATTCCGTTTTCTCCGTTGAAAATTTCGCGCGCGTTATTTTATTTGAACAACTCGGCGACTTTTTGCCAATTCACAACATTCCACCACGCGTCCACATAATCCGGGCGGCGATTTTGATATTTGAGATAATACGCGTGCTCCCAAACATCCAAACCTAAAACCGCGCGCTTGCCATCCATCGCGGGATTATCTTGATTCGGCGTGCTGACGATCGAAAGTTTATCGCCATCTTTCACCAACCACGCCCAGCCACTTCCAAAGCGACCGACCGCGGCAGTTTTGAATTGCGTCTTGAACGTCGCGAAATCGGTGAAAGATTTTTTGAGCGCGTCCATCAGCGCGCCGGTTGGCTCGCCGCTCTGCGGCGTCATCAATTGCCAAAAGAGCGAATGATTCCAATGTCCGCCGCCGTTGTTGCGCACCGTCGTCCGAATATCTTCCGGCACCGCGTTGAGATTCGTGAGCAAATCTTCCAGACTCTTGCCGGCTAATTCCGAATGTTTTTCCAACGCGGCGTTCAAATTGTTGACATACGCCTGATGATGTTTGCCGTGATGAATTTGCATCGTTTGCGTATCAACATGCGGTTCCAGCGCGCCAAAATCGTACGGTAACGCCGGTAATGTGAATGCCATTTTTTTCCTCCCGTTTCAATCGCAGGTCACGTTCCGCGACCTGCACGCAGATTTTATTTTCTAACGCGCCCGCGATGATACACAGAATTTGAGGGGTTGTCAAATGAAAAATCAGCGCAGGGAACGCGGCGGCGCGCGCACGCGTTTATTTTGTTGTTTTTCATTTTCTCTGCGTTCCCTGTGTTCTCTGTGGTGAAAATTATTGGTTGTCCCAAAATCACCGGCGTATGTCCGTCGCCTTGCGGCAAAGTGATGTGGCATTCAGAAACATTGCGCTCGATCTGCGTACCGTCGGCAAGTGTAAATTGGAGCGCGCGTTTAGGTTTCAATCCGAGTTGCTGCCAGACTTCGATTGGTAACAGCGAGTACGTTGCGCCGCTGTCAACGAGAAAGCGCACCGTCGCCTTTTCATTGTTAGACCCCGTAACTGTTCCTTCGACAAAAGTGATTCCCATTGATCAATACCTCTTTCCTCCATCATCCAATCCGAACAGAGGAATTATACAACATTTTTCGAATCCGCACTCAACGAATCTTTTCTTGCCATCGCTCGCGGCAAAAAGTGAAAATTGTTTTTGGTTTTCTTGGCGATGAAAAAATTCGGGCGACCATAAAAGTCGCCCCTACAATTATTTTTTTCCTCTATGTTCTCTATATTCTCTATGGCTAACATTGTTTTTTTATTTTCTTGGAGTTCTTGGCGGTGAATTCGGGCGATTTTTCTCGGCGGCAAAAAATTGTTTTTTCCTCTGTGCCCTCTGTGGTGAAAAGTTTTTTTCTTCTCTGTGTTCCCTGTGTCCTCTGTGGTGAAAATTGTTTTTGGTTTTCTTGGCGGTGAAAAATTTTTTCTCCTCTATGTTCTCTATGTCCTCTATGGCTAACAATTACCCGCCGCCCGTCCCCATGATTCCGCCTTCCGTCATCTTTTTCACATCCAACACGCGATCAATCTCCGCCGCGCTCAAATATCCTTTTTCCAAAACCACTTGCTTGATCGGCACATTGCGCGCCATTGCTTCTTTAGAAACCTCGGCGGCTTTCAAAT
>JACQEA010000302.1 GCA_016200825.1 Chloroflexota bacterium
GGCGATTGCGCTTCGAGTTGATTCAAAAGTGTTTTGTAGAAATTAGTCAGATTGCCGCCCGCGTGCGGGCATTCATCGTAAATGTAATCAATTCCGCGCACGAGCGCGTACGTCGCGGTTTCGCGTTCGTAAAATCGAACGAACGGTTTGACCTTGCGCGCAAAGCGATTGCTGTGCGCGCGCAAGACGGGCGATTGTCGCGCGAGATATTCAACGCTCCAATGCAAAGTGTTTTGCATTAACACCGCGGCTTCATCATCGAGATTATGCCCGGTGGCTAAGACCGCGTACCCTTTTTCCGCCGCGAGCCGATTCATCACATACCGTTTGGTCAAACCGCACGCCGCGCACGGTTTGCCATGCCCGCGCGTTTTCTCGCGCGCAATTTCGGGAATCGTTTTGCCGTACGTTGCTTCAACGTCAACGATATGAAGTGTTGGAATATGCGATTGCGTCATTGCGAGAAGCGGTTTTTGCGACGAAGCAATCTCGTTGTTACTTGGGGATTGCTTCGCGGAGTTTACACTGAGCGAAGTGAACGTGCTCGCAATGACATTCCTGTACTGTGCGGCGAACGCGCGCGTTTTTTCCAACGATTGATCCGAGTACGGAACGCCGTCGTTGATGCCGAGTCCGATGTACATTCCGTCGGCGCGATAGCCGAGTTGCAATAAAACATCCCACAACGCGAGCGAATCTTTGCCGCCGCTCACGGCGACCAAGACTGAATCCTCGCGCGAAAACATTTCGTACTTTTCGATCGCGCGCGCGGTTTGCGCGATAAACCATTCGGCGTAATGCGGACCGCACAACGCTAGCTTATGCTGACGCATATTGATGACCGCGCTCGTGTCACATTTTCGACAACGCATAGTGTCCCTCTCAAAAGTGCGAGTAAAAACTTTTTACCGCAAATGCCTGTCCTGAGTACGTTCGCTTCGCTCAGTATAAACTCCGCGAACGGAACGCAAAGAACGCAACGGAAAACCTAATGGATTGTCATGCTGAGTCCTTCACTGCGTTCAGGATAAACTCCGCAAAGCATCGCGTAATTACTATGGATTCAAAGTGCGAACCAATATTCTTCGTCGCCTTTATCTTCAGAATAACTTTGCGCGCCTGGCGGCTTGGCGGTTAATATTATTTCGCAACGTGTCTATTGCCCAACCCAAACGATGCGATAAATTTTTCCACTGCCGTGATCCGCGATCAAGAGCGCGCCATCGCGCGGATTGATCGCGACCGCAAGCGGATGATCGAACCCCGACGCAAATTCTGAAACCGTACCTTGCCATTTATTTCCGACTTGATTCAAAACGATCCGATCCACACGCTTTCCAATTGTTGGAATTGGAAAATTTCCACCCCACAACGCGACAAACACATTCCCGCGATATTCGCTGGGAAAATTTGTCCCGGAATAAAACGCGAATCCATCCGCGGAAGAATGTTCCTGCAATTCGGCAATCGGAAAAATCGTGCCGCTACAATTCGATCCCTGTCCGCTGCCCCAACACGCGGGCCAACCATAATTTCCATTTTGGGTGATAACATTTAATTCATCCGGCACACCGGATCCCGGATCATCGCGACCATTATCGGTCGCGAACAATTCGTTCGTTTGCGGATTCAGCGCGAGTCCGAACGGATTGCGTAAACCGCGCGCGTATACTTGTTGCGTTTTTCCATCCGCGCTGATCTGCATAATTGTCGCGCTGCGCGAATCATTTTCGATGCAGGCATCGCAGGTCGAGCCAATGCCAATAAAGAAAAAATTTCCGTCGGGTGTGAACGCGATTTGATCGTTCTGATGTCGTCCCGTCGGCAAACCGTTCGCAATAATTGTCGGGTCGGCGAAGCGAATGTCATCGCTCTGCCGAAGCATAATGACCTTGCCTGTGACCGATGCAAATAATTCGCGCGCGTTGGGCCGAAACGCGAGCCCGAGCAATGACCCGCCCACTTGCGCGATTGTTTTCGCGTCCGTGCCTTGTCCGTTATCGTCTTTCAACGCGACGATATCGCCGTTTTGTTGTCCCACATATAAACGATTGCTGGGTCCGAACGCGAGCGCAGTCGGACGATTGAGTCCCGACGCGAAAATCGTCGCGCGGAATCCAGTTGGCAATTTTATTTCGGAAGCAGTCGGCGCGGCGGACGAATTACAACTTGAAATCGCGAAAACAAATAATCCTGCGGTCATCACTCGCGCGATAATTTTCATTCACTTCCGCCTGACACCACCGCGACTAGTTTTACCTGATCCTCTTCTTTCAAAATCACATCGTCAGTTTTCAATTGTCCATTCACGACGACCAATACGGATTCAGGTTCGATTCCAATTTTTTTGATCGCATCGCGCGCGGTGGTGTTGCCGCGCAGGTCCCATTTTTTATCGCGAAAAATAATTTGCATTGGTCCGGGATTGTATATCAAAGCCCAGAGTGGGTCAAAGACTCGGCGCAAGAAAATAACCACTTGCATAATCTCTGAATCGCGCTTATACTCGCGCGTGATCAGACACTAGTTTGATTTCTTCGACCCGTTTGATTTCTCGTGAGCTGGAGGACGCGCAGTCAAGAGCAAATAAATCGGCGTTGTATGTCAAACGCCAAACGCACAATCGTTTATTGAAACGCCCATCCAAACGGGTACTCACCAGAGAGAAAAATTTCAGATGGAATCCAAATTGTACGTCGGCAA
>JACQEA010000303.1 GCA_016200825.1 Chloroflexota bacterium
AATGATTGGCATCCACGCGGACGCGGCGATTAAATTGAGATTGCCGAAATGCGTGATAAACAAATCGCTGAACTCGAACGCCATCGCGCCAGCCAGACATGCGAGGCGAGAGAGATTGAAGTTGGAGGTTAGAGATTGGATACTAGAAGTCAGAGGTTGGAGGTTGGAGGTAGATTCCAATTTCCAATTTCCAATTTCCAATTTCCACTCGCCCCATCTCAAGAACGCATACATCCCGATTCCTGCAATCGCAAAATGCAAAACCGAAAGGTATTCCATATCGCGCAATGTAAACGGATCGGAGAGAAAAAACGCGAGGAGATTGAGCGGATAAAAAATCCCGGATTGAATATCGCCGACAAACGGCATTCCGGCAAAGAGGTACGGATTCCACAACGGAACAATGCCGCGCCGCCACCATTCCGCCGCAAATTTGTACGTGGGAAAAAGAAATTGCGCGAGATCGCCGCCGCCGGCCGGCATCCACGCGTCGCCGAACAAAACGCGGAAAAAAAATCCAGCCGTCGCCGCGCCGATGATCCCAATCACGCCGAGATCAATCCACATCGCGCTAACGCGCCGACGCGCCCACGCGATCAAAAACGCGGCGAGCCAAACGAGCGCGGCAAATATCAAAATCATTTGCTCGGTTCCAAATCGATCGTGCGCTTGAGAGTTCCCGATGTCCAAATCAATTTCAAGTTATTATCATCCACGGCAATTTGAAAAATCAACTCGGCTTCGGTTATTTTACCGGGCTCGACGTTCGCTTCGGTCAAAATATTTTTGATCGTCACTGCCTTCGGGTTTGGATTGTACGTCAAACCACCGTCGCCGATCATTACAAAATCCGCGGGCGTTACTTTGACCGCCGCGCCGGTCGTGCGCGTATTTTTCAAACGGATGGTCGTCAACACATATTGCTGATTGGGAGATAATTTCGTTGTCCCTTCCACGTTGAGCGGACGTTGAAATGCCAGGATCGTCAATTCCATTCCGTTCGTTCCCGCCGTCGGTGTCCGCAACGCGGCGGGCGCGTTTGGATCGCGCGTCGGCGTGGGGCGCGCGAACAATGAACTAATTGCTGTGCCGGGTTGTCCGGTCGCGTATTGAATTCCGAGAATCAAACCAAAACACGCGCAACACACAACCAAACAACCAATCGCCGCGAACACGACGAGCCGCCGATTCGAGCGCGGCGGTTCTTGTTGGTACATATTACGGTAGAGATATTCGTTCGAGTAAGACACGGTCATTCTCCATGCGCGCGCCGTTCGCGTCGGTCACGATCAGGCGCGCGCCAGTTTCCAAAATATACATTCCAATTTCTACGCGATACTCGCCGCGCGCCAAACTTTCCGGCAAAACGAAACGATAATCATCCATCACGATTTCGTCCGCGCGCCAACGCGAGGTGGGATACGATTGATGTCCGGGGGGTGCATCATCTTGCGCGATGACTTGCTCGCGTGAATCAACCAGATGCGCGAATACGGTGAAATCTTCGCGCGATTCCGCGCGCGCGCGCCAATAAATTGTCAACGCGAGCGCGTTGCCATCGCGCGCAAGATCGTAACCGATCACTTGCGCGACATCGCCGACGCGCGCATCTAAATTTTTCTGCGGCGCGATATTTGCCGCGCCCGCCGCGCGAAAAATCGCGGCGTAGGGTTGCGCGGCGAAATCGAAAATGCGCGCGGTGATCGCGCCATTCGGAAATATTTGCGCGAGCCGCGCGAGCGTGCGCGAATCTTCGCGCGTAATGATGCCGTACGTCGCGTTAGGCGCAATCACCAGCGCGCGCCGCCCGTCAAAACTTTCCGCCGCGCGACCGTTCAGTCCAAACTGAATCGTGTAATGCTCGCGCGCGAGCGGTGAAAGAAAAATCCGTTCGGCGTTCGACTGCGCGCGTAATTTCTGCGCGAGTTCTAACACGCCCACATCGAACGAATCAAAATTGCCGGTGCGCGCGCCCCACACTTGAAAGTAATCGCGATAAGTTGAGAACGCGCTGAACGCGAAACCAGTCGCCAGTAAACAGTAAACAGTAAATAGTAAATATGGCGCGTGCGGCTTTGTGCTTTCCGCTTTCCGCTTTAGACTTGCAATTCCCCACGCGACGATCAACGCGAGCGCGGGCGTCGCGCCGATACTGCGACCAAAATGCGGCGCGAAATCGCTGAGGATGCTGGGAAGTAATTGTACGCCGAACCACAACCAAATCAGTCGTGCGCGCGCGTCGCGCCAACTACGCGCGCACGCGAGCATTCCGATCAAGAAAAGAATCGCGAGAAATGGATCGAGCGCGGGACGGTCGGGCAAATTACTGCGCGGGTTCGCGTCGCCGCGCAAAAAAAACATCCCGCCCACTTTGAGCGTGTTGTCGAGAATCGTCGCCACGCCTGCCGCATTGAGGACAACCGAAGTGGGTCGCTCCAAAAATTCAGCGGGATGCTGAGCAAAGTATAATCCAAGCGGCGCAAATCCCAAAAGCGCGGCGAGCGCAAAAAGCGCGAGCGGGCGCGTCAGTTCTTTCCAATCGTTTTTGCGCGCGAGAATTTCAAAGATCAAGAATGTGAAAATAAAAAACGGAAACACCAGCGCGGCTTTGTACGTGTATTGCGTCGCGGCGAGAAAAATTCCTGCGAGGACAAAATCAAGTGACGCGTGACGAGTGACACGTGGCGAGAGTGATTGGGCGTTGGACTTGTTCCACCCGCGCCACAAAAAAAACATACACAACGTCATCATCGTCGGCGCGAAGATCGGCTCCATTCCCAATCGCGAAAAATTCACATGCCAATACAAGATCGCGAGAACCAACGCGGCAAGCGCGGCGATCAATCGCGAGGCAAACAACGCGCGCGCTAACGCGTACAGCGCGGCGACGCCGAGAATGCCGACCAACGCGGAAACAATCCGCAATGCCCACGGCGACGCGCCAAAAATCGCAAACGAAAGCGACGCGGCGTAAATTGCCATCGGCTCTTCGGTCATGTTCTCGCGGAAAAAGATCGGACGCTCTCCACCCGCCAAGAGTCGCTCAGCCGTGACAGCTTTGAACGCCTCGTCGTAATGCAAACCGGGCGGAAGTTCATCGAGACGATACGCGCGAAAAAACGCGGCGAGCAAAATCAACGCGGCGAGGATTGCCAAGTCTGGAATAAGTTTTCGCATTTTTTTAGAAAAATATTTTATTGAATCTTCATCTCAAACACATGCACGTGCGCGTCCGCGCCCGCGTCCAAATACAAAATCTCGACGCGCAGCATAGAGACGCGCGCGGGCGCGCGATCAAATTTCATTTCCGCGCGCGGACCGCTGAATTGTCCGGGCACCGCGTCGGCAAAGTTGAAAACCGAAGTGTACGTTGCGCAATCTTCACTTGCGCCGCATACTTGCGCGGTCACTTGAAAGCGTGCGCGCCCAAAAATTCCACTCAACGCGGACACGGAGCGCGGCGTTGGAAATTGAATTTGCAAAACGAGCGGATTCGTCTCCACGCCGCGCGCGACGCTGTAAATATCATCGTCGAAAATTTGTTTGAGCGAGCCGATGTCAAATTTAGTGTGCGTCACCAAAACATTCTCGCCGTTCAACTCGATTCGTTCCGCGATCAATTCGCGTTTTGCCGCGAGTTCGGCCGCGAAAATGGAATCGGCGCGATCGGAATATTCGACGCGTCC
>JACQEA010000304.1 GCA_016200825.1 Chloroflexota bacterium
TGGGAACAAGTGCATCGCAACGGCGGACGAATGTTGGTGAAAGAATGGCAGGATTACGTTTTCTTTGAAGGCAAGGCGCGTTTTGAAATGGGCGAGACGACCGCGGCGATTCAAGAAAAGAAATGGAAAGAAGCCTACCGCCGATTTTATTTGCGACCGCATCGCATCGCGATGACGTTGCTGCGCAAATCCACGTGGCAACATTTGCCGCGCACGCTCAGCATGGCGGCGCGAATCGTGTTACCTAAGAAGACGAAAGACGGAAAAATCAAGACGCTAATTGATGAAGCGCGACAACCTGCATTGTGATGGCTCGTGCAATTTGAAAGGTGGCGGATGACAATAGGATATGAAGTTCCGGTGATTGTCCGTCTGCCGTCGCATAAACTCGACGACCGTGATTTCGACGAACTTTGCCGATTGAATCCCGAAAAAAAAGTCGAGCAGACAAGTGACGGAGAAATTATCATCATGCCACCAACTGGCGGAGAAGCCGGAAGAATTAATTTCAATCTAACAGGCGAATTTAGCAAATGGGCAAAGCAGGATGATTCGGGGATTGCCTTTGATTCGTCTACATTGTTTGTGTTACCGAACGCCGCGAAACGTTCACCGGATTTGGCTTGGATAAAACGCGAACGATGGGAGACGTTGAGCAAGAAACAGCGCGAAGGATTTCCGCCACTTTGTCCCGATTTTGTGGTAGAGATTCGTTCCCCGTCGGATTCGCTAAAAACATTGCAAGCGAAAATGCAAGAGTATATCGCGAATGGCGCGCAGTTGGGATGGTTGCTTGATCCGATTGAAAAGCGCGTTTACATTTATTGTCTCGGACAAGCGGTGCAACAATTGAACAATCCCGCCGAAGTTTCAGGCGATCCGCTTTTGCGCGGATTCGTACTTGATATTCAAAAGCTGTTGGAATCAAAGTAGGAGAGTTCCTTGCAATTTTTTTCGAAAACAAATTCCACGCCCGCGATTCAATCGCGCAATGGAAAAATAAAGAGACTCTGGCTCGATCTCGGCGATCTCGGCGTGTTTGTGCGACCGGCCGGAGCGCACGACCGATGGCAAGATCATGGGCTGGGACTTTTGCGAACTGTTCTCAAAAACAACGGGGTGGAGACGGATTTATTCTCCACCCGTTCTATTCGCGCGTGGCACGAGTTGGAAAAAATTGTCGCGGGATACGATCAACTTATTCTCAATGTCCGCAGTTACACGTACCCTTTTGCGTACCAAGCCGCGAAAATTTTCAAGAAAGTAAATCCGCACGGGCTCGTCCTTACCGGCGGAATGCATGCGACCGTCGCGCCGGATGAAATGGAAGCGGTCCCGGAATTCGATCGCATTTGCCAAGGACCCGGCGAACAAATTATTGTTGACCTTTTAAAAGATCCACTCGCGTTTCCGCGCGTCGTGATGGGCGTTGGCGCAAAATCAATGGCAGATTGGCCGATGATGGATCGCACGCAATGGCCTAATCCGCGACTAAATGATTTTCCCTGGCCGCTCGAACCGGAATGTGGTTGGGGTCCTGGACCGGTCGCGACGATAATCACGAGCCGCGTCTGTCCGTGGCAATGCGTTTTTTGCAACGAAGCATCGTACATTCCGAATATGGGTCGTCAATCGGTTGACAATGTGATTGACGAATTAAATTTCCTCGACGAAAAATATGGACCGCTGGGTTCATTTGTCATTCACGATTCGATGTTTTTTCAAAATCCGCCGTGGCTGAAAGAATGGATCGAAAAGTATCCGCGGCGCGCGAATAAATTGTGGCCCTATTGGGCCGCCGCGCGTTCGGATACGGTGCGCCAATGGCCCGATTTATTTGAAGCGCTCGTGCGCGAAACGAATTGGAATCTCGTCTCGATTGGTTTCGAATCGGGCAGTGATCGCGTGTTGAAAATTTTGAACAAAGAATGCACCGCCGAAGACAATCTCATCGCGATTGAACATTTGAATCGCATCGGTGACGATATGGAGCGCAAGGGCATCGCGCCGCCAAAATTTTGGGCGAACATTATGCTAGGGATTCCCGGCGAAAAACCAGAGGACGCATTCGATACGATTCGGATGTTGAAACGGATGAAGCGCGTGCTACCTTCCATCTCATACTATGCGCCGTACCCCGGCTCCGCGCTCGGCTATCAGCTAATTGCCGAAGGCAAGAGTATGATGTCGAAAGAAAATTATCATCGCTATCCCAAAGACGAAAAACTCAAAGGGATTGATTACAAATTCTACAATCAATTGCTCGCGGGCAAGTTCGATGCCGAAGTGAATCGCGGGTTGATGGGATTTGAAAAAGTCAAATCGGGCGAGTTCGAAGAAGCGCTAATTAAGGCATAATCCACGAAAGGACACGAAAATTCACAAAAAAATATTTATTCGTGTCATTCGTGTTTTTCGTGTTCAAATCACGCAACGCGAATTACAACAGCACGTGCATGAGATGGGTTAGCGCGCCTGAATTATCGCGATGAGGCGGAGTCGTTTTTGCTCCGCCGTTTGTATTTCCTATTGTGTCATTGCGAGGAGCGAAGCGACGAAGCAATCTCCGTGATAACTTGGGGATTGCTTCGCCACATAAGACGCGGCTCGCAATGACACCATTAATCGTCAGCGTGGCGCAGTGTATAATTGAAAACGTATTCTTTCGACGGAGTAACATTCAGTTATGATCACCCGCGAGCAAGTCCGCGATCAAGTTGTAGATGTTTTGAATCATCGAATGACACCTGAACAATTTGTAGAGTGGGTCAATCGCAACCCAAATGAATTCACGACGCGCGACTATGTGCCCGTGAAAGCACTCGCCGAAAAAATTAACGCCGCGAGCGATCACGGCTTGGCGTGGGAAGAGTATTACAATTTTCTCACCGCGATGAAATTTCGCGTCAAGGTTTCTGTTGGTTAGTCTCTCACAAATGGATAAAGGACATCGCCGAGTTTAGGAGCAAATATGA
>JACQEA010000306.1 GCA_016200825.1 Chloroflexota bacterium
GTTCGCGCCGAGCGATCATCCCGCGTTTCATCCGGGCCGCGCGGCAAAATTGAAATTGGGTGATGCGGTGATCGGTGAATTTGGAGAATTGCATCCGGTCGTGCGCGAAAAATTTGATTTGCCCGCGCAGACGATCTTGATCGGCGAATTA
This sequence comes from Chloroflexota bacterium, assembly GCA_016200825.1. GTDB lineage: Bacteria > Chloroflexota > Anaerolineae > UBA4142 > UBA4142 > JACQEA01. The sequence goes on from JACQEA010000306.1 coordinate 152, forward strand.
GATTTGGACGCGCTGTTTGCGAATATCCCGCCGGGGTTCGCCGCGCGCGCGCTCTCCCGCTATCCGGTAATCACGCAAGACCTCGCGCTGATGGTGGATGAACCGATCGCGGCGGAACGCGTGCAGGAATTGATCGCGCAAACCGGCGGCGCGTTGTTGCAGTCCGCGCGCTTGTTCGACGTGTATCGCGGCGATCAAATTCCGCGCGGCAAAAAATCACTCGCGTATCAATTGACGTTTCAAGCCGACGACCGGACCCTCGCGGAGACGGACGCGAACAAAGTGCGCGAAAAAATCGCGCAGCGATTGCGCAAAGAAATCGGCGCGGAAATTCGGGGCGGATAAGCGAACGCTAGTACTTTTTTCTTCCAGCAATCGTCTTCCGTCCATCGTCTTGATGTGCTATACTCAAGGAGCATTGCAATGAAACTCACACGCGCTCAAGTGGCGCTGGCCGTCCTAATTTTTTTTATCCTCTTGATCGTTATTGGACGATTCATCAATTTCGCGCCGCGCTAATCGTAAAACTTTTTTCTTGCGGGAAATCAGATTCTAACTCGGAGCATCTATGATCGCCGGATTTAATTGGGTGGACATTCTGATCTTTGCGCTCGTCGTCGCCGGCATCGGCGTTGGATTCTCGCAAGGATTATTGCGCCAAGTGATCGGCTTGGCGGGATTGTACATGGGCGCGATTCTCGGCGCGCAATATTATTCGGTGGTCGCGGGCGCGGTTGGTTTTGTTTTCTTTTCTGCGCCGAGCCGATTTGTCAACGCGGTTGCTTTTTTTTTCATTCTGCTCGTATCGTCCGCCATCATCGAATGGTTGGTGCAAGACGTTTTACAAACGACCAAACTCCAACTGTTGCCGGTGCTGGATCAATTAGGCGGCGCGATTTTGGGATTGGTGCGTCCGATCATCATCTTGACCCTCGCACTGCCGGTGATTCAATTTGCCACTAGCGAACCGTGGCCCTTTATCGAGCAAACGCGATTTCTGGTGACGAGTGGCTTGCAAACTTCGCGGCTCTTGATTGTCTTTGAATATTTCAAACCGTTCATTTTGAGCGCGGTGGGTCCGTGGTTGCCCGCCGGATTGCCATCGTTATTTAATTTGTGAACGGAACACGCAACACGCAGAATGGAACGGAGGCGTGTTTCGTATTTCGTATTCCGCGCAAATGAACCCCAGATATTTCAAAATCCTCGAACTCGATAAAATTCTCGCGCGCCTCGCGGCGCAGTGCGCGTTTTCCGCCAGCGATCACCTCGCGCGCGATTTACAACCGTCCACGCACCCGGACGAAATCGCGCAGCGGCAAGCCGAAACGTCCGAAGCGCGCGCGCTGTTGGACGCGCAACCAGAAATTTCTATCGGCGGCGCGCGCGATATTCGCGCGCTCGCGCAGAACGCGCGCGTGGGCGCGCGGCTCACCCCGCCCGAATTTTTGGAAATCCGCCAAACAATTTTTGCCGCGCGCACGTTGCGGCGTTCGCTCGTCAAACTCGAAACGCATTATCCGCGTTTATCTGCGCGCGCCTTCGCGCTCGCAGAATTCAAAGAACTCGGCGACGCGATCACGCGCGCAATCAACGAACGCGGCGAGGTCGCAGACAACGCGTCGTCTGAACTCGCGCGCATTCGCCGCGACTTGAACGCGACGCGCAGTCGCTTGATGGATAAATTGCAACGGATGCTCACCTCCTCCACGTACGCCAAACTGATTCAAGAACCGATCATCACGCAACGCGAAGGACGGTACGTCATTCCGATTCGCGCGGAAGCGAAAGGAAAATTGCAAGGCATCGTTCACGACACCAGCGCGAGCGGCGCGACAATGTTTATCGAACCCTTGGCAGTTGTGGAGCAAGGCAATCACGTGCGCGAACTGGAACGCGCGGAACAACGCGAGATCGAGCGCATCTTGCGCGAACTGACCGCGCTCGTCGCCGTGCACGCGGACGCGCTCGATACGAATGTAGAAACGCTCGCGGAAATAGATCTCGCATTTGCAAAAGCGAAATATTCGACGGAGATGCGTGCCGTAGAACCACAATTCATAGTCCTGAGTCCAGAGTCTAAAGTCCAAAGACCCAACATTGGACATTGGACTTTGGACTTGGGACTTGTTGACGCGCGCCATCCCCTCCTCGATCCAGATCAAGTTGTTCCCATTTCCATTTCACTTGGAAAAGATTTTTCAATTCTCATCATCACCGGACCAAACACCGGCGGAAAAACCGTGACGCTAAAAACCGTTGGATTATTCGCGCTGATGGCGCAATGTGGCTTGCACGTACCAGCAAAAACCGCGCGCCTGCCCATCTTCGACGGAATTTTCGCGGA
>JACQEA010000297.1 GCA_016200825.1 Chloroflexota bacterium
GATTACTCTCGCCTTGGCTGAGAAAATCTCGGTGTTGATGGCAGAAGATTTTCTTGGCAAGCGCGCGCGACGCGCGAGCAAGAAAAAGTTTCGCCACGCAATGGCAAAAGTACCGAACATCGCGCCTAAAGAATATGACCGCCTATAAATCGGTAACCGCTCTAAATCTAGGGGCAGGAAACATTCCTGCCCCTATTTATTGTCTATTGAAATCGGTTTGATAGAAAAATAATGACGCTGATAGCATTTGACAGTCGCAAGTCCGTATAATAAGTGTAAGATCCAAATTAACCTCAAAGAACACAAAGAGCGCACAGAATTTTTTCTTCGTGTCCTTTGTGACCTTCGTGGTAAATGTTTTTGATTGAATGAAATCATCTCGTCTCAGCGGATTCTACAAATCAACGCTCACGGAACGCCAACAGCAACTCGCACTTTTACAATCCGATATTGACGCACTCGCACGCGGCGGACTCGATCTCAAAACGGCGAACCGCCTGATCGAAAATGTCGTCGGGTTGTACGCGTTGCCGTTTGGGATTGCGACGAATTTTCAGATCAACGGGCGCGATGTTTTAATTCCGATGGTGATCGAAGAGCCGTCGGTCGTCGCGGGCGCGAGCAATGCCGCGAAAATCGCGGGCGCGTTCACCGCGAGCGCGGATGAATCGCGGATGATCGGGCAAATTCAAATTCTCGATTTGCGTCCTTCGCTCCGCTCAGGACAGGCTCTTGATGAAGCGCAACAGAAAATTCTTTCTGCGCGCGGTGAAATTCTGGCGCTCGCGAACTCGCTCTCCAAAACCGTGCGCGTCGTTGACATCGAAACACGCTTGTTTCGCGATTCGCGCGTCGGCGCGATGCTCGTGCTGCATCTCATCTTCGACACGCGCGATGCAATGGGCGCGAACGCGATCAATACCGCGTGCGAAACAATCGCGCCGCTCATCGAGAATATCACGGGCGGGCGCGTGAATTTGCGCATACTTTCCAATCTCGCAGACAAACGGTTGGCGCGCGCGAGTTGCAACGTGTCGAAAGAAAAATTAGGCGATGAAGTTGCGCGCGGGATTGTTGAAGCGCAAGCGCTCGCGGAAATTGATCCGTACCGCGCGACGACGCACAACAAAGGCATTATGAACGGAATCGACGCGGTGGCGCTCGCAACCGCGCAAGATTGGCGCAGCATCGAAGCAGGCGCGCACGCGTACGCCGCGCGGGATGGACACTATCGCGCGTTGACAAAATGGGATCGCGATGCAAACGGCGATTTGCGCGGAGAAATTGAATTGCCGCTCGCAGTTGGAATTGTTGGCGGAACGATTGCCGCGCATCCCGTCGCGCAAATCGCGTTGAAAATTTTAGGCGTGACGAGCGCGCAAGAATTGGCGAGCGTAATGGCGGTGGTGGGACTCGCGCAAAATCTTGGCGCGTTGCGCGCGCTTGTATCGGAAGGCATTCAAGCGGGGCATATGGAATTGCACGCGCGGAAAAAGGAACTGTTAGCCACAGAACCACACAGAAACACACGGAAATAAAAACTCCAGAGACATTGTCATTTCGAGGAGCGCGTTTTGCGACGAGAAATCTCGTTAATAATCGCAAAAGATTTCTCGCGGAGTTTACACTGAGCGAAGCGAATGTGCTCGAAATGACACACGATAGGAAGACGCTATAAAGAATTTTTTCTGTGTACTTCCGTGTGTTTCTGTGGCGGTTTAGGAGAATCATGTCGCCTCAAACGCTTTTCACGGTTATCGTTTTCAATTCACTCCTCGCGTATTTTATTCTCGCCGCGCTGATCGTGTGGAAGCGTCCGCAATTGTGGCTAACGCTCGTAACAATTTTTCTCGGTGCGCTGGTAGGATGGATTGATGTCGGCGCGAATGAAGTTATCTTGCCCGTGTTTCTGCTTTTAGCATTTGGATTTTTCATCGCGTTCGCGCGTCCGCGCAGCGCGTGGCTCCATGCATTATTCCTCGCGATGTGGATTCCGATTTTCGGATTTCTCGCGTTCGCGTTGCAAGTTGCGCCCAGCGCGCGCCCCATCGAATCGTTCATCGCGTTCATGCCCGCGTTTATCGGCGCGGGCGCGGGA
>JACQEA010000298.1 GCA_016200825.1 Chloroflexota bacterium
ACTTGACACTGGCACATTGCGCGCGATCTTTCGTCAGGCGAGTCGCTATGTTTCAAGCGAAGATTTGAGATCGCATTTCTATACAGATTGATTTTTCTGTGTACTTCTGTGTGGTTCTGTGGCTTATTGAATGAAACTCTTCCTCTCCTCCACCTACACCGACCTCGTTGACGAACGCGCTGCCGCCGAACGCGTCATCATTGCAATGGGACAGCAATTCGTCGGTATGGAATATTTTTTTGTGCGCGAAGAAACTCACCGAGAAATCATTTGGACGCGAACAACCTGACAAGGTATTCTTTCTTCTGCTTTGAAATGATATAAGGTTTCGCAATGCCCACCATCTACCTCGATGCCTGTTGCTTGAATCGTCCTTTCGACGACCAATCGCAAGATCGAATTCGACTCGAAGCGGAAGCCGTACTTCTCATATTGTCGCATGTTCAATCAGATGAATGGCGATGGGTAGGCAGCGATGTGCTGAACTTGGAGATTGAGCAAATTCCAGATTTGGAGAAACGTGCGGGGGTCGCGCTTTTGGCATCAAGCGTTCAGAAAACAATATCTATTGAGCCAAGCATCGAGGCGCGCGCACGCGAATTGAACAAGATAGGATTTCGCGCATTTGATGCGCAGCATCTGGCTAGCGCGCAAAGCGGCGGCGCGGAGATTTTCTTGACGACGGATGACCAATTGCTTCGGCAAGCAGAACGCGTTTCAGACAAACTCAAAGTACGCGTTGCAAATCCGCTGGCGTGGATAAAGGAGATGACGGAAAAATGAGTACTCAAGCAATGAGCATGGCACAAATTAGAATTGCAGGACTTGCGGCGTTGATGCGCGAACTAGGTCCGGTTGGCATGGTTCGCTTCCTGCAACAATTCGAGACAGGTTACGGCGATTATTCCAAAGAGCGGCATCAATGGCTTGATCAATGGGACTTTGAGAAATTGATGGTGGCGTTGCGTGAGAGAAAGGAAAAGAAAAATTAATATGAGATAGCCAGAAATTTTTTCTATGTACATCTGTGTGATTCTGTGGCTTATTGAATGAAACTCTTCCTCTCCTCCACCTACTCCGACCTGGTCAACGAACGCGCCGCCGCTGAAAAAGTTATTGTCGTGATGGGGCAGAATTTCAAGAGTATTTGAAAAAAAAGTTCCGCGACTAATTCAGTCACAGGACTGCTCTGTTTGTGTGGTTGTGAAATTATGACGAGCTCGATAAATTCAATCTATTGCCCCAATAGTTGATTGATCTTTTCGGTTGCACGATCAACCGCAGCATTCCCGAGACTCATCTCTGCAATCGATTTCTGCAACTTACTTGCATCCAGGTTATCAATTCCCGCAACAAGTAAATCCATAGCCTTATCATAATGATTTGCCGCTTCGATGAGGCTGGCATGAGAACTTGCAAATCGAGTAGGAGGCTTCAGTTTTCGCAATCGTGTACCGCTGTCCTTTATGAGAGTAATATTGTATGCGGTCTTAAGAGTCCACACATTATCAAGAATTAGCGCTGGGTTATCACTCGCGGTTGTCAGCAATATGCCCAGCTGAGTAAATGCACTCGAATAATCCCTGGATATGCTTGTGACCGCTTGGACGTATTCATTTTCGTTAGAGTTTAATACGGTTTTTGCTGTAGGTGCTTTAGTTGCGACTGCAATCACTTGCAACGAATCAACTGATCCGTTTACACTTACAACTGATTTAGAGACCCATCCAGGGTTGGCAGAATCAGGAAACGCAATCTGCAACCATTGTCCGTCGGCATCCTTGCCGAGAACAACACTACTGTTATTCGGTTGCAATTTTCCAACGATTGCGAATTGAATACCAGGACCTTGTCGCACGTTCACGGTTTGTTTTGCTGACACTCTGACAGGAAGAGGAGTCGGGGTTTGTGTAGGCGGGGAGATTGAAAGTATCGACGTAGAAGTTGGAGACGACGCTTGAGTTGGTTTATAAAAATCTGTTGGTGTACTTGATGTACTTGGAGAGTTTTGAGGTGATTGAGTTACGCGGGCTAACGCTTGCGCCGTAAGAGTCGCTTGGACAGTTGGGGATGATGCAGTCGTAATGATAAAGACGAGGCAAGCAAGACACAGAAGCAGGAAAACAATTGCAATCCCAGCACCGATAATCAAAAACTTGCGGTTTTTCAAATTCTTCTCCTCTTGACTGCCTCTAGTGTCATTTGAAAAAGTTGAGTCCTCTAAACATTATGTTTTGTTCCTGTTCTTGAATTATAACACGTCTACGTGGCGTTACAAAACTCCTCATTCCTTTACTCTCTTCGTGTCTTCATATTTGGATTTTCTTCGTGCTCTCCTCCTCATTTTGCTTTTTTGCTTTCCTCACTTATAATCATTCAACGTGTTCGACACCTTGAGCGAAAAACTCAACGCGGTCTTTAAGAAACTGGCGAGCCGAGGACGACTGTCCGAAGCCGATGTGGACGCCGCACTGCGCGAAGTTCGCCTCGCGCTTTTAGAAGCGGACGTTAATTTCCGGGTCGTCAAAGATTTTCTCGCGCGCGTGCGCGAGCGCGCGGTCGGCGAAGAAATTATGCGCGCGCTCAATCCCGCGCAGACCGTCATCAAAATCGTCAACGAAGAGTTGATCAAAACTCTTGGCGAGCCCGCGAGAATAAATTTATCTGGCAATCCGCCGCACGTCGTGATGCTCGTCGGCTTGCAAGGGTCGGGCAAAACGACAACCGCCGCGAAACTCGCACTGCATCTGCGCCAGAATGGACAAACGCCTTTACTCGTCGCGGCGGACACGCGGCGACCCGCGGCAATTCAACAATTGCAAACGCTCGGCAAGCAACTCGATCTACCTGTACATTCAGAATCAAATACCGTTCCACCTCCCGTCATTTGCGCGAACGCAGTCGCGCGCGCGAGCGATGGCGCGTACAGCGTCGTCATTCTCGATACTGCCGGTCGTTTGCAAATTGATGATGAGTTGATGCGCGAACTTGAAGAAATAAAATCGAAAACGCATCCGCAAGAAAATTTGCTCGTCGCCGACGCGATGACGGGGCAAGAAGCGGTGCGCGTCGCGGAAGAATTTCATCGGCGCATCACGTTGACCGGTTTAATCCTCACCAAAGCCGACGGCGATGCGCGCGGCGGCGCGGCGCTTTCGATTCGTTCCGTCACCGGCGTGCCGATAAAATTTTTAGGCGTCGGCGAAAAAGCGGACGCGCTCGAACAATTTTTTCCCGACCGACTCGCGTCGCGCATTCTCGGCATGGGCGATGTGCTGACGCTGATCGAAAAAGCGCAAGCGACGATGGACGCGGACGTCGCGGAAAAAACGGCGCAGAAACTGCTCGACGCGAAATTCGATTTCGAAGATTTTCGCGCGCAGTTGCAACAAATCAAGAAAATGGGACCGCTGTCGCAGGTTTTGGGAATGCTGCCGGGAATGGGACAACTCGCGAAAGAAATTCCCGCCGACGCGACCGATAAACAAATGAAACGCGTCGAAGCGATCATCAACTCGATGACGCGGCAAGAACGTCACGACCCCGATCTTCTCAACGGTTCGCGACGAAAAAGAATTGCGACGGGAAGCGGCACGAGTGTGCCAGAAGTAAATCAATTGGTGAGTCAGTTCAAGCAAATGCAACGCATGATGCAGCAATTCAAAGGCGGCAAAATGCGCGGCTTTCCTGGCTTGAAAATCTAAAATCAAAGTGTCCTTTGCGGTGAAATATTTCAGGAGAAACAATGGCAGTCAAAATGCGTCTCGCGCGAATTGGCGCGAAAAAACAACCAACGTACCGCGTCGTCGTCGCGGATGAATCAAGCAAACGCGATGGTCGTCTCGTCGAGCGACTTGGCTATTACGATCCGCGCACCGATCCGCCGACGATTGTCGTGAATCAAACGCGCGTAAATTATTGGCTCGGCGTTGGCGCGCGGCCCACGGATTCAATGGGACAATTGTTGCGCATCGCAGGCATCACCGACCAGTACGCCAAACAACGCACCGCGCGCAAATCCAAAGCCGCACAAGTTGAACCAGTCGCGAAACCCGCGCCGGTTGAAACGAAACCAACGGAAGGATAATTTTCTTCACCCCAAAGCATGCCCTGAGCAAAGCGAATGGGACACAAAGAACGCAAAGAAAAATTTTTCACCCCTTTGTGCTCTTGGTGTTCTTTGTGGTAAAATTTTTTCAATGAATCTCAAAGAACTCGTCGAATACATCACCAAAGCGCTGGTTGAAAATCCAGATGATGTCACGGTTGGCGTCACCGAAAATGCGGACTCAGTCGCGATTGAAGTGCATGTCGCGCCAACGGATATGGGACGCGTCATCGGCAAAGGCGGACGTATCGCGAATTCAGTGCGCGTCCTCGCGCGCATCGCGGCGATGCGGCACGGCAAACGCGCGACGTTGGACATTGTGTAAAGCACACCACAAAGGCACAGAGAGCACAAAGAAAAGAAAATAAGAAATCAAACTTTGTGTTCTTGGTGTTCTTTGTGGTTAAATATTTTTGATGTCCAATCCTCCGCGTTATCTCATCATCGGCCGCGTGTTGAAACCGTGGGGCGTGCGCGGCGAATTGAAAATCGAAATTCTTACCGAATTTCCAGAACGCATCGCGTCGCTTTCAACTATTTATTTGGGAGACGACGCGAAATCTTTTTCGGTTGAACGCGCGCGTTTGCACAGCGGCGCGGCTCTGCTCAAATTGCGCGGCATTGACACGCCGCAAGCCGGAGACGAATATCGCGATTGGTTGGTGCAAATCGCGCGCGCGGACGCGATCAAACTCCCGCGCGGCAAAAATTTTCTCTACGAACTCATCGGCTTGCGCGTCGTCACCACCGACGGTGAACTGCTCGGCGAGATCAGCGATATTCTGGACACGGGCGCGAATGATGTGTATGTTGTGCGTGCGAGCGCGCACTCGCCGTCGCCTGAAAGCGGAGGAATGAAAGTCAAGCGAGGCGCGCGCGCGCGCGAAAAAAATCGCGAGATTCTAATTCCCGCGATCGAAGACGTGGTCAAAGAAATCGCGGTCGAGCGCGGTGAGGTCGTGATCAAATTGCTCGACGGGCTGTTATAGATTCTCGTTTGACATCTCCATATCGTCGTGTTATCTTCCTCTCCAGATTTAGAAAGTGAGTCACAGCGCCGTGACAGACCCGCGCTACTTTATCGGCTTTAATCTCATTCCCCAAATCGGCCCCATCAAACTGCGCCGTCTCCTCGATTATTTTGGCGATCTCGCGGTCGCGTGGACTGCCGGCGCGCACGAACTCGCGCAAGCCGGTCTCGACAAACGCGCGCTCGAAAATTTTTTGACGACGCGGCACACGCTCGATCTCGACGCGGAGCTCGAAAAAATTCAGCGCGCCGGTATTCGCGCGTTAACGTGGGACGATTCAGAATATCCGCGCCGCTTGAAAGAAATTTCCAATCCGCCGATCGTTCTGTACGTCAAGGGCGAAATTATTTCAGAAGACGAATGGGCAATCGCGATTGTTGGCACGCGGCGACCCACGGCGTACGGACGCGAAGTAACGCGGCAAATCGCGACCGATCTCGTGAACAATCACATCACCATCATCAGCGGTCTCGCGCGCGGAATTGATTCGGAAGCGCATCGCGCCGCGCTGGACGCGCGCGGCAGAACGCTGGCAGTAATTGGATGCGGGCTGGATATTATTTATCCGCCCGAAAATAAAAAACTCACGGAACAAATTATCGCGCAGGGCGCGCTCATCAGCGAATATCCGCTCGGCACCGCGCCGGAGGCAAGTAATTTTCCGCCGCGCAATCGCATTATCAGCGGCTTGGCGTTAGGCGTGTTGTTGACCGAAGGCGATTTCGATACGGGCGCGCGCATCACCATTGAATACGCGCTGGAGCAAGACCGCGAGACATTCGCGATTCCCGGCAGTATTTTTCGCAAGGAATCCAACGCCGGAAATAAATTTATTCAAGAAGGCGAAGCAAAATTGGTCACGTCCGCGCGCGATATTTTGGAGGAATTAAATCTGACGCAGATCGAACAGCATCAAGAAGTGCGGACGACGATTCCCGAAAATGAAACCGAATTTGCGCTCTTGAAACATTTATCATTTGAACCCATGCATGTGGACGAATTGCGCCGTGAAAGTGGATTGCCGATTGCGGTCGTCTCCAGCACGCTCGCGCTGATGGAATTGAAAGGCATCATCAAACAAACCGGCGCGATGAATTATGTGCGCGCGCGAGAAATGCAAGCAGAATATAAAACGGCAAATGACAAATAAGAAATGACGAATGACTAACGACTAACGATTATTGACTAACGACTAACGATTATTGACTAACGACTAACGACTATTGACTATCGCCTATTGACCAATGACTAATTCACTCTACGCGCTGATTCTTGCGGGCGGCACGGGCACGCGCCTTTGGCCGCGTAGTCGCAAGGGCTTGCCTAAACAATTACTGCCGCTCGTCTCCACGCGGACAATGTTGCAAGAAACCGTCGATCGCATTCGCGCGATTATTCCGCCGGAACGAATTTTGGTTGCGACGAACGATGCGTATTTACAAACCGTGCGCGGGCAATTGCCGCACGTGCCGCGCGAAAATATTTTGCGCGAGTCCGATCCGCGCGGCACCGCGCCCTCTATCGGACTGGGCGCGCTGCAAATCGCGCGGCGCGATCCGGACGCGGTGATGCTTTCGCTCCACGCCGATCATTTCATTCGCGACGCGGTTGGCTTTCGTCGCGCGCTCGTTCACGCCGGGAAAATCGCGGCGCGCGGATTTTTGGTAACGCTCGGTATTCAACCCAGTCATCCTGAAACGGGCTACGGTTATATTCAGCGCGGCGAATTGCTTGACACGCTGGGCGCGCAACGCGTGTTCCGCGTCGCGCGGTTTGTGGAAAAGCCAAACGTAGAAACCGCGACGCGTTTTATCGCGAGCGGCAAATATTTTTGGAACAGCGGCATTTTCGCGTGGCAGGTCTCGACGTTGTTCGAAGAGTTTGCGCGTTATCTTCCAACTCTGTCCGCGCAATTGAACGCAATTGGGATGGGATGGAAAAAAAAGCAAAGCCGCGCCGCAATCGATCGCGTGTGGAAAAAATCGCGCCGGAGACGATTGATGTGGGGATTATGGAAAAATCTGCGCGCGTGG
>JACQEA010000078.1 GCA_016200825.1 Chloroflexota bacterium
CTTCACTTCGTTCAGGATAAACTCCGCGAATTTGCTCCTCGCAATGACGCAAAAGAATATGCGCGCTTATTCGTCTCGGAGAAATCGCGTCACTGCTTCGCGAATTTCCGCGTACCGATCTTCCGACACATCGAACCAACAAATGCGCACGTCGTCCAACCGAAACCAACTGTACTGATGATGCACAAAGCGTCGCGTATCGCGTTTCAACACACGCACGGCTTCATCCAAATCAATCTCGCCTTTCACATATGACGCGATCTGCCGATAGCCCAATCCACTCATCGCACCCCCCTCTATCCCCCCTTGGACAAGGGGGGAACCAAAGGGGGGTTGCGCGATTAACGCGCGCACTTCGTCCACTAACCCGCGCGCGATCATTTCATCGACGCGCGCATTGATGCGCGCGTACAGTTTTTCGCGCGGGAGAGTGAGACCGATGCGCAGAACGCGATAATTCGGCGGCGCGATTTTTTGTTGCGCGCTGATTTTTTCGCCCGTCGCTTCGATCACTTCCAGCGCGCGAATGACGCGGCGCGCGTTGCGCGGATCAATTTTTTCTGCAGCAGCGCGATCGAGTTCCTGCAACCGCGCGTACAACTGCGCGGCATCCATTCGCTCGAGTTGCGCGCGGCGCGCGGGATCGGGTGCAACGCGCGGAATCGCGAGTCCATCGAGAATCGCGCGCACGTACAAACCGCTCCCGCCAACGAGAAACGGAATCTTGCCGCGAGCGCGAATGTCGTTGATCGCGGTGAACGCGTGTTGTTGATATTCCGCGAGGGAAAAATTTTCGTCGGGATTAACAACATCGAGGAGATGATGCGGCACGCGCGCGCGTTCCTCGCGCGTCGGTTTCGCGGTGCCGATATCCATCCCGCGATAGACTTGGCGCGAATCGGCGGAAATAATTTCGCCGCGAAATTCTTCTGCGAGTTTCAGCGCGAGCGCGGATTTGCCGACGGCGGTGGGACCGAGAATCGCGATAAGCGGTTTGTCCATGTGCAAGTTTGTGAGTGTGCGAGCGTTAGAGTGTGTGAGGTCATGTGGATATGTGAGTCCGCGATTTTTTATTTCCCACTCACATACTCTCACACTCCCTCACTCTACCCTTCCACCGCGTTCTTCACAACATCCGTCCTCACCACGCGCCCCGCGCGATCGAGTTCAATCGCGACGAGATCAATACGCCACGCAAAATTTTCGTACTGCGGATGCGCGGACAGAAATTCTTCCGCGACCGCGAACAAGCGCGCGCGTTTGCGCGGCATCGTTACCGATTCTTCCGGCGAGCCGTAACTGTTTCGTCGTGCGCGCACCTCGACAAACGCGAGTCCGTCCGCGTCTTGGGCGATAATATCCATCTCGCCGGTGCGCGTGCGAAAATTGCGCGCGATAATTTTATAGCCGCGCTGTTCGAGGAGCAACGCGGCAACGCGCTCGCCGGATTCGCCCAGATTTTTCTTCGCGCGAGTGTTTTTCATGATCAAGCCATAGAGAGCATAGAGGACACAGAGAAAAATCTTTACCTCTATGCTCTCTATGTCCTCTATGGCTTTGATTGAGGAATCACTTGCTTTGCAATCGCTTCGAGTCCGTCAATATCATCCAAATCCAACCACTGCAACATCACGCGCTGCAAACCGGCTTTTTCTAATTGCTTGAGTTGCTCGATGCACTCTGACGCGCTGCCGACAATGATCCCGCGCTCGCGTAATTGTTCAGGCGTGCGATTACGCGCCGCGATTTTTTGTTTCAGCGCGGCGTCATCTTTGCCGAAAATGCAACCCGTCATCATCGAACGGCGCACGGACGATGGCGCGCGCTTGTTCGCGCGCAACAAATCGTCGAGCCGCGCGTTCAAGCGCGCGAAATTCGCGGGCGTTTGAAACGTCGCGTTCCATTCATCCGCGTAGCGCGCGGCAAGCGGCAGCGTTTTCTTTTCGCCATTGCCGCCGACCAGAATTGGAATTTTGCGCGAGGGGCGCGGCAGTAGCACCGCGTCTTGCACGCGATAATATTTGCCGCTGTACTTCACGGGCGCGTCGCCTGAAAATAATCGCGAAATAATTTCTAACCCGTCTCTGAATCTTTCAAATCTCTCTTTCAGCGGTAATAAATCCCAACCATAATTCGTATGTTCGCGTTCTTGCCATCCCGCGCCGAGTCCGAGTGTCAATCTTCCGCCCGACAACGCGTCCACATCGCGCGCCATGCGCGCGAGCATCGTCGGATGCCGGAACGAAAGCGGCGAGACGAGCGTGCCGAATTGAATTCGTTTCGTGCTCGATGCAAGCCACGCGAGCGAAACCCAGCATTCGAGCGAATCTTTGTCGGGCGCGGACGCGTTGGTGTAATGATCGGAGCGATACAAGCCGACGAATCCTAAGTCTTGCACTGCTTGCGCGATGCGTTTCCATTTTTCCCAAGTGAGTCCGTTTTGTCCTTCGATCATGATCGCCAGATCAAGCATTGGAAAATCCTTTTAACCACAGAGGTCACAGGGGACACAGAGGAATGTCATTCTGAGGAACGGAGTGACGAAGAATCTTGTTGTTCGACATGGGTTCAACGCCGAATAACAAGATGCTTCGCTTCGCTCAGCATGACAATCTTGAGAATTTTTTCTCTGTGCTCTCTGTGTTCTCTGTGGTGAATTATTTTTCTATTTCTTTCAGCATCCTCTCCGCTTCATCCAGCGCGGGCTTGTAGCAATGCGGCGGACCGTCACACCACGCGCGCTCTTTGGCGATTTCTGCGTGCTCACTCGCCGCCGTGCCATTGCCCGCATCCAGCGCGAGCCGCGCGAGAAAATTGTGAATCTCCGCTTGCTTCAAGCGATACTCACAGCGGTCGGCCATGGCGAGCGCTTCTTCCGCGCGTTCTTGCGCGTCCTGGGTGTTGCCGCGCGCGCGATGCCAGCGCGCCCACGCGAGCAAAATGTCTGGCTCGAATTCCACGAGATTAATGCGGCGACAGCGCGTGAGTGCTTCGGTGAGATGTGTATTGGCGGCATTCAAGTCTTTACCTTCCATCACCAGCGCCGCGCCCAACAGCCATTCGGCGCGGATGATGTCACGCTCGTTGTGTCTAAAATCCGCAAGCGTTCGCGCTTGTTGTGCCGCCTGCAACGCCGCGCGAGTGTCATCCATCATCAAAGCACGCAGGGTGTGGTATGCCGCATCAATGCATTGCCCTACCGTGTCATGCGCCTTTTCATCGTAGCGTGAAGACAATTCCAATTCTTGCGCCGCATCATCGAACAAACCGCGATAAGCAAGTAAGCGACCCAAGTACTGGTGACCGATAGCTTCTAGATATTCGTCTTTGATCTCGCGGGACAACTTGATACTGCTCCGCAAGTTCTGCTCTGCTGCAGCCAGTTTGCCAAGTTTCAGATGGTCGTCGGCAATGTTCATGAGTCCGCTGGCTAGGTTTCCCTTGTTGCCTAGTTTTTCATAAATGGCAGTACTTTGCTCGTTTAGCAGCGCGGCGCGATTGGACTGACCAGAGAGACCGTAAGAAGTTGCTGCGAAGCCTAGCGTCCACGATTGGTCACTCTCTTCCTTGAGTCGCGGAGGCTGTTCCACGCCATCTGGAAAGAGAGAATGCAAGAGTTCAATAGAAGTTTGGTAGGCACCGAAGCGAAAATGAAGTGGATCAACAAGTCCAGCATAGAACAAATCGCACGCCTCGTCATATCGCCCCGCGCGGACGGTGTGATGGTAGAGTTCGATGATGGGCGCAAGGTCTTCAATGCTTTTCACTTTGTCTTTGTCGGGCGCAGGGATTCTCGCAAAATAATCGCGCAGGCGCGTGTGTACGCCTGTCTTGTCAGTCAGGCGGTCGTAGCCATAGTGCCGCACAATCGGATGCAAATCGTAGCGGTTGCGCCCCGCGGCAGTATCGCGCTGAATCAATCCGCGCACTTGCAAATCGTTCAGCGCAGCATCGAATTTCTTTTTGTCGGCGCGGTTGAATGAACCAAAGTTATCGAAAATCGCGAGCGCGTCGTACGTCATCGCGCTGCGAAACGCCGCGAGGCGCGAGAGGAGCGTGCGTTCTTTTTCGGGGAGCGCGTTGTAGGATTGTTCGAGGACGTGATGCTGGCGCTGGACAAGGTCGGCGTGAACGTCGTGGCGGGGCGCGGCGGCAACGTCGCCAGGCGTGCGCGTGTCGCGCGCGATCAATCCCGAAAGCAGGCGCAGACTCAACGGATGATTGCCATACGCCTCCCACACGGTCGCGATCTCGGCAGGCGTGCCTTGCTTCACACCTTGCGCGCGCATAAACACAATGGCATCGTCGCGTCCCAGTTCTTTCAATTCGCGATAAAACACACCCGCGAACGGATCGCCCGCGCGATCTTCCAGATCGCTCACCATCAAGCGCGATGTGATCAGCACCTTGGCGCGCGTCGTCCCCGCCGCGATGTCTCTCAACAACCGCGCCGCATCAGGTTCCATGCACGCCCGCGCCTCACGCGAAGATTCGGTCGCATCGTCGCGCTGGTATGCCGCATCGAGCCGCGCGTACGCGCGCAGTTGCCGCTCGAATCCATCGAGGACAAAGAGCACGCGCTTGCTCTGCAACTCGCGGCGCAATTCCACCGCGCGGTCGTACGTCGTCGGAAATTTTGCCGCGTCAATTTCTTTTCCGCTGACGTACTTCAACGCCTCGTCCACAAATTTCGCAAACGACGCTTCGCCTTCGTAGAAGGACCACCACAGCACGCCGTGCAAATCCCAATTCCCAAAGCCCAATTTCAAAATGTCTTGCGTGAGCCAATACCACGCGAGCGCGGACTTGCCCATGCCGCCCATCGCAACGAGCGCACAGATCGGATGCGCGTCGTCGGCGAGCCATGCGGTCAACTCTTTTCGCTCTTGCTCGCGACCTGTGAAGTTGGATTGGAGTGAGTATGTGTGAGCAAAGTTTGGTTGAAGAAATTGTGATTGTGGAGTTGTTAGTTCTTGAGATTGGGGAATGGCAGGCGTGGGCGGATTGATGATGACAGACTCGGGTTGTTTAGCACCAAAGATTCTATCCCGTAGTTCTAGAACATTCTTGAATCCAGACAGAATGGCTACTACGCCTCCAATGGCGACGACGAAGAGAAAGAGGTCAGGGTAAAATGCTTGGGGCAACGCGAACTTGGTGACGATGAAAGCAACAACCGCCAGCCCAATCACAAACAGAGCGCTAACAAACACTTGTCGGCGTCTCATTGTTGGCATCCTTGAGGAAGCATGATTGGTTCGTCGGGCATCGTTGGTCTCCGATGCGAACTCACGTGTGCTGCAATCTTATTTTACTTCGCGAACGCAGTTATGGCAAGAGGTCACGCATCACGTATTACGTGCTCTGTTGCAAACATCGCTCCCAATGAAAAGGGAGCTAGCGATGAAGGTTGTAAAGCACGGCATTGAAAATGGGTTCACAGCGTTGACGCGCCAAAGTGCGCGAGCGAATGGTGTCCCCGAATTTGCGTTTGATTACCGAATGCACCGTTTCTACTTTCCAGCGTTGCCCATACACACCATCCAA
>JACQEA010000290.1 GCA_016200825.1 Chloroflexota bacterium
TCAAACGACAATCTTTTTTCCAGCATCAATGCCGATCCAACTTGGACGCGCAATAATCGCGCGGCGTAGCGATCCGCGACGATTGGCTCTAACGATTGCCGCGCGCTTGTGATCCGCACGCCGTACTCTTTGTCCAAAATATCATAAAGGATCGAACGACGCGCGAGATCGTGCTCGCGCAAATCAGGAAATTGTTTGAGTGGAATCGTATAGCGTTCGAGTGCGACCGGTTCGTCATTGATGAGACGCAAGCGATGCAGATCGTACACGCGCGCGCCCGCGCGCAATTTCAACACCGCCGCGTCGGATTCATTTGCACGTTGAATCTCATAGCGCACGACGCGCGCGCTTAAATGGTAACCGCGTTTGTTCAAACCAAACGTGAACGAAAAAAGTTTTCCGGCTTGACGTTCGATCACCGGCTCGGAAACATACCAACCCGAACCGTGTTTGCGCGTGACGAGTCCTTGCAATTCCAATTCGTGCAACGCTTGGCGCACGGTGAGACGATTCACGCGCAATTGATCGGCGAGTTCGCGCTCGGGCGGGAGGCGCGTGCCGACGCGGATTTTTCCGCGCGCAATTTCTTTGTGCAAGGTCGTGGTGATTTGGAGATAGAGTGCGCCGTTACGGGTGGAGCGCAGCGGCGCAAGTTTGAGGGGAGATGCGGCATTCATAATTGGTATAGACCAATTTTCTTGCCGAAGATAACACGAATGAAAGGGGATGTCAAAATCTACGTATGTCATTGCGAGCACATTCGCGGAGTTTATCCTGAGCGAAGCGAATGGACTCAGTGTAAACTCCGCGAAGCAATCCCCAACGCGCGACAATGGAGATTGCTTCGTCGCTGATCCTTCGCTTCGCTCAGGACGCTCCTCGCAATGACTGAAGACGAATGCCTCGCCCTTACAACGCGCGCGCCAAGCGCGTCACCGCGCGCAACGGCAACGCGTCCAAGCCCACGCGCGCGCATTTGAACGATCCCGCCGCAATCGCGAAACGCGCCGCGCGTTCTACATTCCAGCCGCGCAAGTGCGCGTAAATAAATCCCGCCGAAAATGCCGCGCCCGCGCCGCAAACATCCACCACGTTCACGCGCGGCGCGCGTACGCGCACGCTTTGTTCGCGCGTGGCGGCAAGACAGCCCTTGCCCGCGAGTGTCACCACAGCAATTTGCGCGCCCGCATTCAGAATTTTTCGCGCGACGGGCAACGCGTTGTCGTCCGTTTGTTGCGCGTCCGTGTTTGCTTGTACGATGGTCGCGCGGCGAATATAATTTTCCAGCACGTGCGGAAACGCGTGCGCGTGTTCGACGTTCAAAAAAATCGGAATGCCTAACCGCGCGGCTTCTTGCATCGGACGAATAATATGATCGCCGTCATACCAATCTACGTACAACATTTTTGCGCCGTCGAGGAGAGATAAATCGGCGGTGTCGAGCGTTTCCAAAATTATTTCGTCGCGCTGCCAAAAATACGTGCGCGCGCCGCGCGCATCCGAGACGTTGACTTCGTACGGGGTCGCGAAACTTTTCGAGAGGCGCACCGTGCCTAACACGCCAATCTGTTTGAGTGTGCGCCGCGTCGCGCGACCGCGCGCATCGTTGCCGAGCGCGGTGCCGACGAGTCCGCTGGGCACGCGCCAGCCGCGCAACAAACACGCGACTATCGCGGCGTCATCGGAAATAAATTCCGCGATGGATTGAATGATCGCGCCGGTGTTGCGCGCGGGAAAATCGCGCACGACGAAGGTCAGCGCGGGGACGATCATTCCAAAACAAACGACCTCCGCCTTCAAAAGGGATAACCCTTTTTTCCGAGCAAGCCCTTGACCGCGGAAATTTCGCCCATCACATCGTGGAGATGTCCGATCACAAAATCGGCGAGGAAAACCGGCATAGGCAACACGCCGACGCCCGCCGCGGTGAGATCAACGGTTCGTTCTAAATCTTTTTCGTTCATCGAATCAAAGTACGCTTCGCTCGCGGCAAACGTCGCGTCCATATAGTTTGCGAGCGCGGGCAAATCAACTTGCACCGTGCGCGCCCATTCCAGCGGCGCGTCAAGGCGCGGTGCGCTGATGCCGGTTTTATTTTTGAACGTCGTTTCATACAACGGCGCGCCGCCTTGCAAAAAAACGTGCACAAGAAAATCATCGCCCGTCACGCAATGCGCGTAGCGCGATCCGATGGGATGCGCGATGCCGGGCGGAACATAGCGCGCGTCTTCGCTGGTGACATCCGCAACCGTTGCTCTAAAATATTTGTGCGCGCTCTTGAGCGCGTCGCGAAAAACAATCATCGCGTCCATGCAACCTCCTCCCTCAAATTTAGAATCGCGTCCGAATGATCTGCGCGCGATTATAATTTGGAATGGGATGCGGTGTCAATGCGCTGGTCAAGATTGCGCGCGGAAAAATTGCGGGATAGA
>JACQEA010000291.1 GCA_016200825.1 Chloroflexota bacterium
CGTATCTTCCGCCGCGATCAGCGCGACCTCTTTCAAGACGCGCAGCGCGCGCACGGTGATGTCTTCGAGATTTCCAATCGGAGTTGCGACGAGATACAGTGTGTTCATAAGAAATATCCATCGTCATTACAAATCGGGAGCACGCTAAAGCGCGAAAAAAATCTGCCACAGAACCACACACACTTGCCCTGGCGGGAACGCAAGTGCCAGGGGAAGGTCACAGAAAATTTTTGTGTGTTTCTGTGTGATTCTGTGGCTAAGAATTCTCCGCACTTGATTTTCCATTTACTACACTCGCGCAAATGGAATTATAACGTGAAAATCATTATTCGCAATCTGCCATCTGCCATTTGCGATTTGCAATTTGTAATTCGTCATCTGCTTTTTGCTGTGCTATACTTGCTTCCAACCCATGCCGCCCATTCGCCGTTGGTGCGCCCACAGTCGGATGAAAAGCAATTGGAAACAGAGGCACACCGATTTTATTTTTCAGTGTTGATCTGTGTTAATCAGTGTCCTATTTTCAAAGGAGATCGAATGAATTCAACGCCGCAGTCCGCAGTAACCTTCGCCGTCTCTACGCTCGCGCAAATTGATCCCGACATCGCGAAAATTATTGAAAGTGAAAAACTCCGGCAAAAACAAGGGCTGGAATTGATCGCGTCAGAAAATTACGCGAGCCGCGCGGTACTGGAAGCCGTTGGCTCGGTGTTGACGAACAAGTACGCCGAAGGTTATCCGAGCAAGCGCTACTATAACGGCTGCGAATATGTGGATCAAGCCGAAGCGCTCGCGATCGAGCGCGCGAAAAAACTTTTCGGCGCGTTCCACGCGAATGTGCAACCGCATTCCGGCACGCAAGCAAATCTTGGCGCGTACACCGCGCTGATTAAACCGGGCGACACCGTCCTCGCGATGTCGCTCGCGCAAGGCGGGCATCTCACGCACGGCGCGGGCGTGAATCTTTCCGGACAGTTGTACAAATTTATCGGCTACGGCGTTCACAAAGAAACCGAAACGCTCGATTACGATGAAATCGCGCGGCTCGCGCAAGAGCATCGTCCCAAATTAATTGTCGCGGGCGCGACCGCGTATCCGCGCGCGTTTGATTTCGCGCGCATTGGCGCGATCGCGAAATCAGTCGGCGCGTTATTTATGGTGGATATGGCGCATATTGCCGGACTCGTCGCGGCGCGCGTTCATCCCGATCCAATTCCCATCGCGGATGTGGTGACGACGACGACGCACAAAACTTTACGCGGACCGCGCGGCGGAATGATTTTCGCGACCGAAGCGTACGCCAAAGCGGTGGACAAGGCAATTTTTCCCGGCTCGCAAGGCGGACCGCTCGAGCATGTGATCGCGGGCAAAGCGGTCGCGTTGAAAGAAGCGCTCGCGCCGGGCTTTAGCGAATATCAAAAACAAATTATCGCGAACGCGCGCGCGCTCGCGCAACAATTGCAAACGCGCGGCATTCGTCTTGTCTCGGGCGGCACGGATAATCATTTGATTCTCGTTGATCTCACGCGGCAAAAAGTGAGTGGCAAGGACGCGGCGAACGCGTTGCACGCGGTCGGGATCACTTGCAATAAAAATTTGATTCCGTTTGATACGCAATCGCCGAATGTGACGAGCGGCGTGCGCATAGGCACACCAGCCGTGACGACGCGCGGCATGCGCGAAAATGATATGCGCCAGATCGCGGATTGGATTGCGGATGTGGTCACGCAGATGGATGACGCGGGATTGCATTCACGCGTGCGCGACGCGGTCGTAAAATTCGCGTCGCAGTTTCCGATGCCGGGTGTGGATGAGTGATCGCGCGCGGCACATCGCGAAGAATGTCTTGAAAAAAAATTACGCCGCGACAAAATCGCGGCGTTTTTTTATTTTGGAAGAATGGTACTGATTCACACTGATTTTATTTTTCTGTGTTCACACTTGCCCTGGCGGTAACGCAAGTGCCAGGGTCTGTGTTAATCAGTGTCCTATTTTCAACGGAGAATGAAATCAAATTCACGCGAGCGCGGCAAAACGATAGCCGCTTTCGCGCACGGAATGAATATAGCGCGGTTTTTTCGCGTCATCGCCGATTTTGTGACGCAGATGCGTAATATGCACTTTGAGCAAATTGCGGTCCTCCGCGTAATTTTCGCCCCACGCGTTCCGCAACAACGTGCGATACGGCACCACGCGCCCTTTCGAGCGCACTAGATTCGCGAGCAAACGCCATTCGGTCGGTGTCAAATTAATTTCGCTGTGCGCCAACCAAATTTGTTGCGCGTCGAAATTGATTTTTAGATTTCCGTCGTCGTACGCCGTCGCTTGATACGCGGCGTGTTCCGGCGCGCGCCGCAACAACGCGCGCAACCGCGCGATCAATTCTAAATTATCGAATGGCTTGGACAAATAATCGTCCGCGCCTTCATTCAAACTATTTATTTTGGTTGTTTGATCCGAGAGCGCGGTCAACATCAAGATCGGCACATTCGAAATCTGCCGCAAATGCCGGCACGCCGCGCGTCCATCCATCCCCGGCATCATAATATCCAAGACGATCAGATCGGGATGTTCCGTCTTGGCAATTTGCAAACCGGCGCTCGCGTTCAGCGCGGTGCGCGCTTGAAAACCTTCGCTCTCTAACAACGCGCCCAACACCTGACACAATTCCGGATCATCATCAATCACCAAAATCGTTTGGCGATTTTTCATCGCGCCCTCCGCAACGTCACGCGCAAAATTGTCCCGCGGCTCTTTTTTTCCGCGACCGCGATCGTGCCGCCCATATCGCGCAACATTTCTTTTACGATGGCAAGCCCCATCCCATGCCCGTGCACGCCCTTTACATTTTTGCTGCGATAAAATGCTTTGAACACCAACTCGCGCTCCGCTTTGGGAATGCCCGCGCCTTGATCTTCGACATCCACTTGCACTTGATCCGCCGCAATCGGTTTCACCGCCACGGTGATCAAACTTTTTGGCGGCGAATATTTCGCCGCGTTGTCCAATAAATTTCGCGCCACATGTTCCCACCGATTGCGATCCGCGAACGCAAATGTTTCTGCTGTTCCGGCGCGCACGCGATAACGATGCGCGCGATCCAACCCGCGCCGCTCATTCACTAGCTCGCGCATAAATTTGATCAGCGCGATTTTTTCGATTTGCACCGGGCGCGGCGTTTGCGCGTCGCCTTCCACATCTAAAAACTGATCCGCGAGTTGCTTGAGCCCGCGCGCGGCGTTCTCCACCACCAACCACATTTCCGCGCGCCGCACCCGCGATAGTTTCGCGTGATTTACCAAACTCGCCGCGCTCAAAATTTTTGTGATCGGCGTGCGCAATTCGTGCGCGACCATCCGCAAAAAAAATTCGCGCGTGCGTTCCGCCTGTTTTTCGCGCGAGAGATCCCAAAACGCGCCGACCGCGCCGGTCACGTTGCCGTGATTGTCCGTCAGCGGCGCGACGGTTTCCGCCACCGGAATTGCGTTGCCCGCGCGCGTGAATAATTCGCGACCTTCTAACACGCGCACCGCTTTGCCGCCTTCCAACGCTTGGAGGATCAGCGGCGGCGCGGAATTTTTTTTCGCGCGGCTCAATGTTTCTTGCCACGTTTTTCCCACCACTTGCGCGAGCGTCCAACCGGTGATGCGTTCCGCCGCGCGATTAAAGAGCACAAATCTGCCGTCCTTATCCAGCGCGTATAATCCGCTCACGCCGCTGTCGAGGATCGCTTGAATTTTGCGTTGTTCCGTCAGAATGTCTTGAAATAATTCTGCGGTGTGAATCGCGTTCGCGGCTTGATTCGCAATCGTCTGAAGCAAATCGGTTTCGCGTTGCGTCCACGCGCGCGCGTTGAAATCCGCAATCGTCAACGCGCCGATCATCTGATCGCGCGCGAGCAACGGCACGACGAGCGCGGCGCGCCAGCCCAGCCCGCGCCAACGCGCGCGTGTGTCTAAC
>JACQEA010000292.1 GCA_016200825.1 Chloroflexota bacterium
TGCTGAACTCGGCGCTTTGAGTTCGCGCAATCTACCCAAGAAGCGCAATCTCAAATTGCTCAACGGCATTGACGCGCTGACTGGCAAAAGCAATTTTGACATTTCGGAATCCATCATTCTGCGCTTACTTGATCTTTTTTCGAGTTATCGTGGAACACTCGCGATGCTTTGCAAAACTGCAATCGCGCGAAATATCGTCCAGATATTCCGTGAAAAAAATTACCGCGTAGCAAGTTTGCGCGCCCTCAAGATTGACGCTCCATCAGAATTTGGCGCGGCGGTTGATGCTTGTTTGTTCGTGATGGAGTTGGGTGCAGCGAACGCCGAGCGCATTTGTCGCGTTGCTTCGCTGGAGAATCCTGCAAATGTCATGCGCGTATATGGTTGGTCACAAGACAAATTCGTTTCGGACGTGAACCGGTACTTGAAAAATTGTGAATTGGATGGAGAGTCACCGCTTGTTTGGCGACAAGGAATCAAACACGATGGCGCGAGTGTGATGGAATTGAATGTAGAGAATGAAGAAACGCGAAACGGTTTAGGTGATGTGGTTCAAGTGGAAGAGGAAAATTTGTATTGGCTTTTCAAAAGTTCAGACTTGCGAACATTCAACGCAGGGCCGCCAACGAAAAAAATAATTGTAACTCAGACGCGCATTGGTCAATCTACGGCCCATTTGAAAACGACGGCACCCAAACTCTGGCGTTATTTACAAAAACATGCAGAGCAATTTGAAAAACGCAAGTCTAGCATCTATCGGAGTAAACCGCGTTTTTCTATTTTTGGAATCGGGGATTATTCGTTCACGTTGTACAAAGTTGCGATTTCGGGATTCTACAAAGAACCGAATTTTACGCTTGTCGGTCCAATAGACAATCGCCCGGTAATGCTGGACGATACTTGTTACTTTGTGGGGTTTGCGAACTATCGAGATGCGCTATTGACTGCCACATTATTGAACAGCGAACCGGTCAAAGAATTTCTCTCTGCGATAGTTTTCACTGATTCCAAACGTCCCTACACCAAAGAAATTTTGATGCGCATTGATTTGGCGCGCGCGGCAGAACTCTTGTCGTTGGAAATGCTTTCAGATTTCTGGAAGCGAGTCGGCTACCAACCGCAAACAGTTGTCACCGAATCCGATCTTGCGGATTTCAAAAACAAACTTTCGAGTCCTAAAGTGACACACCAGTTGCAACTTGCCATTTGATTGTTTGAGTTGATATGCGCCAAATTATTCCGCTCGAGCCGAACGACGAAATCGCAACCATTCGCGCGAAAATTGAAAACGCGGAATTCAGTCAAGCCGTGTTGGTCACGCCGCGCGATTGTAGCGCGCTGATGAGTGATGGCGGAATGTCGCTGGTGCGCCGCGCGGCGGATGACGCGGGGATTGAAATCGCGATCGTCACGCGCGCGGAAGAAATGCGCGCGCGCGCGGCGCGGTTTGGTTTGCCGACCTATAATTCAATTCATCAGGCGCAACGCGACCAATGGCGCATGCAATCGCTCGCGCGCGGATTTGGCGCGACGATTGCGCCCGCGCCAGAATTAGACCCGCGCGCGCTCGCGCCAAACGTTTTGACGCGCGTGATGCAGAATCGGAACGCGCTCGCATTCGTGGGCGCGGCAATTTTCTTTTTGCTTCTCGCCGCGTGTTTATTGATTCCTGCCGCGCGCGTGCGCTTGGTGCCATCGCCGATCGCGTTGACGATTGCCACCGACGCGCTCGCCGATCCGACTATCTCGCAAATCAATTCCGCGGAACGCTGGATTCCCGCGCGCAAAATTTCGCGCGAGATCAGCGGCGCGGCGCAATTGAAAACGACGACGCAAAAAAGTGTGCCCGATGCGCGCGCGAGTGGCAGCGTGATCTTTACCAATTTGCGAAACGAAGATACGGTGATCCCGCAAGGCGCAATTGTCAAAACGAGTGGGGGCGTGCCAATCCGTTTTTCGGTTACGACCATCGTGACGGTTCCGTCCGGCATTGGCAATCGCGTGGAAGCGCCGATTAGCGCGCTCGATCCGGGACCGAGCGGGAATGTCAAGGAACTCGCGATCAACGCGATTGAAGGATCGCTGAGTTTTGAATCGCGCGTGATCAATCTCAAAGCGACAACGCTCGGCAATGTGCGCAATGTGCGCGTCGTGACGATGGACGACAAGAAAAAACTCGAAGCGCAATTGACGGCGCAACTTTTGCAGCAAGGTTCCGCGACGTTGACCAGCGTTTTGAAAGAGGGCGAATTTATTTTACCCGATACGATCGTCATCGACGCGTACGACACGACGTTTGATCGCGCAGTGGATGAGCCCGCAGATATTTTGAATTTGAAAATTTCTGGGTATGCGATTGGACTCGCGGCGGATCGCGAAGATTTAGATGCGCTGTTGCGCGCGCTCGCGCAACGCGACTTGCAATCAGGATACGAATTGCTGTCTAACGGTGTCAAGGCGGACGCGCTCCCCGGCGGCAAATATCAATATCCCGCGTTTCGATTTCCATTGCGCGGCGTGGGTTATGCAACGCCGCAAATTGATAACGCCAAAGTCGCGCGCGCTTTGCAAGGCAAAACAAAAAATGACGCGGAATCGTTCTTGAGCAATTCGCTGCCCTTGGCACAACCACCGGAGATTTCGATTTTGCCGCCGGGTTGGTTCGTGATGCCGTGGCTGAATTTTCGCATCGCGGTTTTTGTGGACCCGCAAGCGGTCAGCGCGCAATGAAATTAATCGGATTGGATGTCGGCGCAAAACGGATCGGCGTCGCGTTCGGTGATTCAGAAATGCGGCTGGCGACGCCGGTGGGCGTGATCGAACGGAAATCAATTGACGCCGACGCGCGCGCGCTCGCGCATTATTTGCGCGAGTACGATGCCACGCAATGGATCGTCGGCTTGCCGCGCAATATGGACGACAGCCGCGGGTTTCAAGCCGAGACGATTGTGCGTTACGCGGAACAGCTCGCGAATGTGGTTGCGGTGCGCCCGCTATTTTGGGACGAACGCTTGACGACGATTGAAGCGACGCGCCGCTTGCACGAAATACCGGCGCATACCAAACGCAAATCGCGCGCGACATTAGACGCGCTTGCCGCCGCCGTGATTTTGCAAGATTATTTGGACACGCAAACCAGTTGAACACGCTCAAACATTTTTTCCAATTTATTTTTTCATTTCTCGTCGTAGGCGCGATAGTAGGATTTCTATTTCTAGTTTTCAATTTATTCGCGCCTACTCAAGACTCCAATCGCAATCTGCTTCGCACGAACGCCGCGCTGCCGACGCCCGCCGCGCTTGAAGACGCGCCGCTCTATTTTTATTTGCAACAACATCAATCGGAACTCGATGCGCCCGCGAGCAACAATCCGACGCCCATCGCGTTTTCAATTTTGCCCGGCGAATTCCCGGCGGAGGTCGCGAAACGTTTAGTGAGTCAGGGCATCATCCGCGACGCGGAATTATTTTTGCAATACATCAAATACATCAAAGCCGATGCGAAAATTCAAGCAGGCGAATTTGTTTTGCGCCAGACAATGCCGCTGACCGAAATCGTCGAAACGCTTCAACATGGTCGCGCGAAAACAATTACGTTTACGATTCGCCCGGGCTGGCGCGCCGAAGAAGCCGCGGAGAATTTGAACACGCTCGGCTTGGCGTTGTTCAACAAAGATCAATTTTTGCTCGCGGTGAAAAACGGAAAATTCGATTTCGCCTTTTTGCGCGCGCGTCCCCAGAACGCGTCGGCTTCACTCGAAGGTTATTTATTTCCCGAAACATACAACGTTCCGTTCGATACGCCGGTGGATACGCTGATTACGGTTGTGTTGAATACTTTTAATCAACGCGTGGACGAACAATTGCGCGCGCAAGCCGCCGCGCAAAAATTGACCTTGCACGAAATTGTCACGCTCGCGTCCATCGTCGAGCGCGAAGCAGTTGTCGCGAGCGAGCGTCCCATTATCGCGAGCGTTTATTTGAATCGGCTGAAAAAGAAAATGTTGTTGCAAGCCGATCCAACTGTTCAATACGCGTTGGGATATCAACCCGCGACCAAGCAATGGTGGAAAACGCCCATCTCGCTCGATGAATATCAAGCCGTGATTTCGCCGTACAACACATATTTGAATTTAGGATTGCCGCCGGGACCGATTTGCAATCCATCGCTTGCCGCGATTCAAGCCGCGCTCGCGCCCGCGCAGACCGAATATCTTTTTTTTCTTGCGAAGGGTGACGGCACGCATGTCTTTGCAAAAACGTACGAAGAACATCAGCAGAATCTTGTGAAATATGGGTACAGCAAATAGCGAATTGCAGATTGCGGATTGCAAATTGCAAATTGAAAATGCAATCTGCCATTTGCCATGTGCCATCAGCGATAAGCCATGCGCATCTTGATACTATCGTGGGAATACACTCCGCACGTCGTCGGCGGACTCGGCGCGCACGTGAACGCGCTCGTGCCAGCATTGGCGCGCGCCGGAGTGGACGTGACGTTGCTCACGCCGCGTTTGCAAGGTGGCAAAGCGCGCGAATTACTCAGCGAGATTTCACAGAAGCGAAAAAAAAGATCGCGTAAAAATAACGGAGCGCGCGCGGTCATCGAAAGAATAACGCTTGGTCCGGCTAGCGCGCAAAGTTTTTTCTCCGCCGCGCAAGCCGCGAATGGCGCGTTGGAAGCGCGCGGGCGAAAATTATTTGCAAAAAATAATTTCGATTTGATTCACGCGCACGATTGGCTCGTCTCGTTTGCGGGCATCGCGCTCAAGCACGCGTACAAAACTCCACTGCTCGCCACAATGCACGCGACCGAACGCGGGCGCGGGCACGGCGCGTTGGGCGGCGAAAGCGCGCTGGCGATCAATAGCGCGGAATGGTGGCTGACGTACGAAGCGTGGCGCGTGATCGCGACGAGCGGATTTATGGCGGAGGAAGTGAAAAAATATTTTCATGTTCCAGCTGACAAAGTTGAGATTATTTCTAACGGGGTGGACGCCGCGCCCTTCGACGCGCTCGCGAAAATAAGTTTGAAAAGTTTTCGGCGCAAGTGGGCGCGCGCGCAGGAACGCATCGTCTTTATGGTTGGGCGAATTGTGCAAGAAAAAGGCGCGCAGGTTTTGCTTGAAGCCGCGCCGCGCGTCCTCGCGGAATTTCCAGAAACAAAATTTATCGTCGCGGGATTGGGCGGGATGAGCGATTTCATCCGCGAGCGCGCGCGCGAGTTGGGAATCGCGGAACGGTTTTTGGTGGCGGGTTTTATCAGCGATGAGGAGCGCAATCGGTTATTCAAGGTCGCAGATGTCGCGGTGTTTCCTTCGCTGTACGAACCGTTTGGCATTGTCGCGCTCGAAGCGATGGCGGCGAAATGTCCGGTCGTCGTCAGCGAGACCGGCGGTTTGCGCGAAGTAGTGCGTCACGCGGAAACGGGCATCACGGTTTATCCGAATGATCGCGAATCGTTGGCGTGGGGAATTTTGCATACGCTGGAGCATCGCGAGTGGGCGCGCGCGCGCGCGGACAACGCGTATCGAATGGTGAAAGAGGAGTACAATTGGGATCGCATCGCCGCGCGCACGGTCGAAATTTATTCGCGCGTGATGCGCGAGCGCGAAAAGGCAAAGTGGTAATTGAAAATGAAAGTGCGATGACATCTATCAGACTTTATCCGAAATAAGAAAAGCATCCACGAAAAACACGAAAGCACACAAAATCTCTTGTCAAGCTTTCTTGTTTGTTAGAACGTGTATGCAAAACCTTCCTAACGAGTTCTGGATCGTCAGGCAAGCAAGGTTTTTCAGTGAAGCGATAGGCAACAGACCTTTTTGCATACACGCTCTAGTGTGTTTCGTGGATATAGATTATTGCGAATGGTGTCTTGAAATAGACGCCATTTTTTTTGCTCGACCAATTCTTTACCGCGCTGAGCGTGATGGTAAAGAAACCTGAACGATCAAACTATTGAATGCCGCGTTCGAGTTTGTTATAGTCCATTCATCTTTCCTGTTCAACGTTGACGCGGGAGATGAAAATGGAATTCAAAGACAAGTATTTGAAATGCGCGGTGTGCGGTAGAGAATTTTTGTGGGATGCGGGAGAACAATCGTGGTATCACCTGAACGGTTTGCAAAACGAACCGCGCCGCTGCAAAGATTGCCGCAACGAACATCGCCGCCCTCCGAAAAAACAAGATTCAGACGCGCTCTCGATTGAAAATTAATTCGTGACTCGAAAAAAAATCCCGTGAGCAGACCAGCACTCGCGGGAATTTTTTTCGTGTGGGATATGTGTGGGATACTGTGGGATAACCCAAACTGCACGGATTTGCTCGCTGTTGCTACGCGGCGCATCCTTCCGACTACGCAACTTCCTTTACTTTCTCAGTCAGCCAGACGTTGATTAGCGTTTCTGTCGACACGCCTTGCTTGCGCGCGAGCGCGGTCAGTTTTTTCGCTAAGGCTGGCTCCACTGCGGTTAGAAACACGCGCCGTTTGATATTCACGTCGAAATGTGCTTCGCGCGTCAAATCCCAGTAATCCGCAAGTCGTGGCTGTCCCAGAACTCTGCCGCTTGTTCGATGGTCTTGAAATGTTTTGGAATCGGATCCCGTTTCATTTTATTTTTTTGCCAGTTTTCTAAATCTGTGCCTTCCAGGTTCTACGACAACAAAGGCTTGCTTTAACTCACTTTCGGTGTGATCTAGTAGAACCCTGCTCAATTCTTGATGAACCGCATTCTGCGTTGACGGCAACATGCGAAGATAGATCACTCCCGCGCCCAGTTCTTGGACAAAAACCAATCCACCGAAATCTCTGTCTCTCGAAACAAAAATTCGATCTTGCTCGCGGGCGGTCATCGTAAATCAGAATCGCTTGCCTGCGATAGACCGATTTTTGAAACAGGCACAACATCGTGTCCCAGGTCTGTTAGAAACCGCGCGGTGGACGCGTAAACATCCTGATCGAGAAGAAATTTCATGCCGCCACTGTTGCGATGTGAACATCTTCTGCCAACAAAAGTTCAATTGCGTATTGGATGCACGCGCGAATATCTTCGATTTTTAGATCTGGATAATAATCCTGCAGAATCTTGTCGAATGGAATTCCATCCCTAACCAACTCAAGTACATTTTGGACAGGAATACGCGTGCCTGAAACGCAGGGCTTGCCGAAATGAATATTGGGATTGACTTGAATTCGTTCCATTTGCTTTTGACCCTACCTTCTCTTTTGTTTCTCGGCAATTATTTTACACGATTCCCAGTTTGTTGTCACTTCAGGCACATTGCTTTTTGCTTTTGCCTTTTAACTTTTCACTTGAGGATATAATACGTCCCCTTTTTGTCGCCCATCTTGAGCAAAACTCCATTCTCCACCAAATCCGCCAGATCGCGGCGAATAGTTTCCTCGCTCACATCCGAAAACATTTCGCGATAATCGCGGTTCGTGATGCGCTGATTCTTGGCGAGAAATTCCAGCGCGGCAAGTTGGCGTTCATTCAAATTTAATTTCTGCCATTTGCTCCGATCAATTTCATCCACGACTAATTTTTCGCCGGGTCCGCGCAACGTGACGCGGAATCCATTCGCCGTCTCTGCAAAACGCGGCGCGGGCAAA
>JACQEA010000299.1 GCA_016200825.1 Chloroflexota bacterium
CGAGCGCGACGAGCGCGCTTTGCGCGTCCGCGCGCAGAGTCGTGCCTTTCAGAAAAT
Organism: Chloroflexota bacterium; assembly: GCA_016200825.1. GTDB lineage: Bacteria > Chloroflexota > Anaerolineae > UBA4142 > UBA4142 > JACQEA01. Next base: position 58 of record JACQEA010000299.1, read on the forward strand.
CAACGAGAAATATTTTGATCGCGTCGTACAGATTGGTGAAGAGATTGTTGAGAAAGTCCATTGGTCATCCATCGCGTAGGGGCGCGGCATTTGCCGCGTCCCGGATCTCACAAATCAAAATTAGTTTGATCAAAAACATTTTCAAAAAAATTGATCGAGCAAATGCCGCGCCCTTACAAAATCAGATCCATTCCAACAAACCCTTGCGCCACGCGTACGCCAACGCGAGGACAAGGACGCCGATAAAGATCGCCATTTCAACCGCGGCAAACAAACCGAGCGCGTTATACGCGACCGCCCACGGGTACAAAAAAACCACTTCGATATCGAACACGACAAAAATCAGCGCGTAAATATAATATTGAACGCGGAATTGGACCCACACTTGTTGAGCTTCTTCGGGAAAATCTTCAAACTCGAGACCACATTCATACGTGGTCAATTTGGCTTTGTTCGGTTTTTTGGGACCGAGAATGCCTGCCAAAATAATCGGGACGAGAGGAAAGGTGAGCGCCGCAATTGCAAAGAGACCGAGGAGTCCGTAACGATCAAGCACGAATGACTACTCCCTTGTAGAATTTCTGGGAACGGCGCGCATTATACCACGATTGTTTTCTAATGCAAGTTAATAACGCGAAAGACGAACGATAAAAAAAATTTGGAGCGGCAAATCGCGCAGAGTACAAATTCTTGCGGAGGGGTCAAGTATCATTGTCATGCTGAGTAGATTCGCTTCGCTCACTATAAACTCCGCGAAGCATCTCGTTGACGCGCTTGAATTCAGAGTGCATAACAAGATTCTTCGCTCCCAGAGTTTACCCTGAGGCACGAAGGGGTCGCTCAGAATGACAGTGTACCTTCATTTGTGGAACGAATAATTATCTCTTCGAGTCTAGTCAGTCCCCAAAACTTTCCGCGCCGCGCCCGCACTCATGTTATAATGCGCGCGTGAATGAAAAGTTCAACGTCATCCGCGATCTAGACGCGCGCGTGTGGAACGATTTTGTTTGCGCGCGCGGCGGACATTTGTTGCAAACGAGTGCGTGGGGCGAATTGAAATCGCGCTTTGGTTGGCGCGTAGAACGCGTCGCGCTCGAACGCGCGGGCGCGCTCGTCGCGGGCGCGCAAATGCTCACGCGCGATTTTCCGCTCGGATTAAAATTGGCGTACGTGCCGCGCGGTCCCGTGATTAACGCGCGCGACGCGGACGCGCAAAAAATTTTATTGGACGAATTAGGCGCGATCGCGCGCGCGCGCGGCGCGTTCGCGCTAAAACTCGAACCGAACGCAACCTCACCCCTTCCTATCGCTTTTGAGGAGCGCGGACTCGAACCCGCGCGAACACTGCAACCCCAAACGACGATTCACGTTGATCTCACGCGCGATCTGGAAACGATTCTCGCCGCGATGAAACCGAAATGGCGGTACAACATTCGGCTCGCGGAAAAAAAAGGCGTGACGGTTCGCGGCGGCGATGCGCGCGACGCGGATTTGTTTTTCAATTTGTTGCAGATCACGAGCCAACGCGATGGCTTTGCGATTCATGCGCGCGACTATTATCGCGCCGCGCTAGAATTGTTGAGCGCGGACGCGGGCGCGCAGTTGTTCATCGCAGAATATGCGCGTGAGCCGCTTGCCGCGATTTTTGTAACGGCAGTTGGCGATGAGGCAATTTATTTGTACGGCGCGTCGTCGAACGCGCAGCGCGACAAAATGCCGAATCACGCGTTGCATTGGGCGGCGATGCAATGGGCTAAAACGCGCGGGTGCGCGCGTTATGATTTGTGGGGCATCGCGGATACCGCGTGGGCGGATGTTCCGGTAGGAACGAAAAATAATTCGTCGTTGCAACACGGTTTGTATCAATTCAAACACGGATTCGGCGGAGAGGTTGTGCGCTATGCGGGCGCGTACGATTTTGTTTTTTCGCGCGGCAAATATTTTTTGTATCAGCGCGCGGTGAGTTTGCGGCGTTCAATAATTTAGCGGATCTAACAAAGCAAACCCCATTGTCACCCTGAGCGATAGCGAAGGGTCTTGCTATTTCAAAAGTGAACAAGATTTTCATTGAAGTTGCGAGATTCTTCGCTACGCTCAGAATGACAGTGACAGAAAACGCGAACGGGAACAAGGAGTTGGATTGATTCGTAAAGCCAAACTGATTCTCGGAATATTTCTTCTTACATTGCTTACGCCGCCGACTATTATCGCAGACTCGTACGACGCGCGCGGCAATGAACGAATTGCGCGCGCCAGCGACGCGCCGATTCCGCTTGCCGCGTGCGGAGAAATTACGAGCGCGGGAAATTATCGCGTCACCGCGAATTTGAAATCGCAATGGGATTGCTTGGTCATTCGCGCGAGCAATGTCGCGCTGGATTGCGACGGCCGCGCGATTGAGGGAAATAATTTCGAGGGCGCGGGTGTGTTGGTGAAAGCAACGCTCGCGCGGCTGGAGAACATCGAAATAAAAAATTGTAAAATTTCTAATCAGCATTATGGAATTTACGTTGAAGCGGGAAAAAATATTTTTGCGCATAACAACGATCTCTCGCGCAATTACGACGACACCGCGCGCACATTGTTCGGCAAGACGATGGGGTGGGTGGACGGCGGCGGTTTGCGGATGGATCGCGTGGACGGTGGCGTGATCGAAAAAAATATTGCGAATGAAAACGCGAATGGAATAGATGCGCGGCAGAGTGAGCGCGTGATCGTGAGAAATAATATCGCAGGTTGGAATACCGCGGCGGGAATTTTTTTCTGGGACACCAGTCACAGCGAAATTCGCGGCAACACGGTGAATGACAATCATCGCTGGTGCGTGCTAAAAGGCGGTGAGTTCGATGGGTGGGCGGTGCCGGGTTGCGATACGGCAGGAATTTTATTGCAAGATGGCTCGAGCGAAAATTTGATCGCGCAGAACGCGGTCGTTGGACAAAACGGCGACGGGATTTACATTCGCGCGGATGGAATGAAATGCGGCGACGGCAACGCGATTCTTAACAATCGCGTCACGGGCGCGTTGTGGAATGCGATCGAAGTGGGGTATTGCGCGCGCACAGTGATCGCGGGCAATGAAATCGCGAACGCGAAAATTGGCGTGTACGCCACGTTTGTAGACAGCGTCGAAATTCGCGATAACGCGATTCGCAACGTGGATCAATTTGGCATCGCGCTCAAGAATAGCGCGGGCGCGTTGATCGCGCGCAACGATATTCGCGCGAGCCCGGAAGGAATTTTTCTGTCCGCCGACGCGCGCAATCGCGATTGGTTGTGGTTTCTCTCGCAGTCCGGCGACGCGTATCGTTCGTATGGAAATTTGGTGCAAGAGAATCATCTGCGCGATTTAACGAACGGCATTCATCTGCGCGATTCGACCGCGAATCGTTTGATCGCGAATGATTTTGTGAATGTGCAAAGAAATTATTGGCTGGAAGGGGACGTGAGTGGAAATGCGATTCGGACGCGCGATGTTTTTTTGAAAAGAGAATTAGAATGACGCGTCGTCACGCGTTGTCGCGCATCTGGAGGACGCGCAGAGAAATCTGCGCGCAGGTCTCGCCGTTGACGCTGACTTGAAATTCATAGTCGCCGAATTTTGGAAAAGTAGTGTTGTTGAAAACAAAAATCTGATTGACGTTGGCTGGTTCCGCGCTCGTTGCTTGCGGCACGTTCATCTCTCCGCCGAGATTCAATGTCTCTTTGCCGTCTTCGTCCACCAACACCACGCGAAATTGTTTTTGGCCCACTTCCAGAAAATCAAATTCCATTTGCGCGACCAGATACATCAACGCGTGCGTAATGGGCGCCGAGCGCGCCCAGATGTTGGAAAAAATTCCCAAGATGTTTAGTTTGCCGCCTTCGGACACGGAGGCGTAATCACACAACGTTGCGAGTTTGAGACGCATTTTTTTCACCATAGAGAACACAGAGGACACAGAGAAAAAAACTACTCTTCACCGAAATAATCAGGATCAACCTTTTTGATCCGATAAGTTGCGAGTTCAGTCACGCCTACATCATGATCAATCATAAATTGCGCTAATTGCTCGCCGTCTATCAAAACAATTTTTTTGCTGATGGACTTCACGTAATCAAAAGCAGATTGGGCGAATCTTGAAGTTGTAATCAAAACTCCCTTCGTCGCACGGTAACCTTCAAGACTGCCCACAAAATTTTGAACGATCGGTCGTCCAACTGGAGCATCCCATCTTTTGGCTTGGATGTAAACTGCATCCAGAACCAATTTGTCTTCTTTAATTATTCCGTCAATTCCACCATCACCGCTCCGTCCCACTGCACTCGCATCTTCTTTTGATCCGCCGTATCCCATCGAAACGAGCACATCCACTACAAGTTGCTCAAAAAATTTTGGTGAAGAAGAACGAATTCTCTCCAACAAATCCTCCGCCAACCCCGTCCGCAAATTCTGATAACTAGTTTCTAAAAGTTCATCCGGCGTTTGTAAGGATGATTCTTCGATCTCATCTTTCGAATCTATTTTTTTGGATCGTTTCTTGAATTCGATGAACTCTGGGAACTGACTCAAATATTTGTTGTCGATCCCAGTGGGATTTTTCGCCAAAACGTCGAGCCCTCTCTCTGTGATTTGGTACCTGCCCCATCCGGTACTCTCCAAAAGCCCGGCACTTTTCAAATAGGTTTTCGCCCAATGAACACGGCTATATATTACTGGCTTCGCGCCACTGGGAAGCCGCGCAGATTTTTCTTCATCTGAAAGATTAAACTCGGTAGTGAGAAGTTCGTTTACCTGAGTGGCTTCATGTTCTTTTTTGTCCGAAAGCAGTTTCAAAAGGGGAAGCATCAAGGATTCATAGTCTGGGATTGGCATATGGGTACTCCTAAACAAAAATCAAATATTATTTCGCAAACATCCATGACAATTTTTCAAGCACTAGGTGCTGGGATTTTTGATCAATCATTCCCAGCAACTTGACCAATCGTATCTTGTCTACAGTGCGAATTTGATCGAGAACAATTTGACCATCCGTACTTCCAAAACGACAAGGGACACGCGTAGGGTACGCGCGTCCCTTGGTTGTCATGGGCGCGATGATGACGGTCGCAATATATTGATTCAACTCGTCCGGCGAAATCACGACACAAGGTCTTGTTTTTTTGATTTCACTACCGAGAGTGGGATCGAGATTGACAAGATAAACCTCAAATCGTTTCGCTACCATTCCCAGTCTTCTTGATCAAATTTCGTGGTTGTTGGTTCATCCAACATTTTGTCGTCGCCGCGCGTTGCCATTTTGCGGAACTGGTCAGCCCAGCGCGCGCGCGGATGGTGTTGCCGATGAATCACCAGCCGATTTTTCTTGTACGCGACTTGGATTACTTTACCTTGACGAAGCTGTTTGAGCAAGAATGAAGAGACTGTAACTTTCGACTCACCGCGATTTCCATTTTGCCGCGTCTTTTGCATCACGATTCAAAACCTCCCCTTATTCTAGCGCAACGAATTGTAATCAGATTACATTCTCAGGTCAACCCTTCAACATACACGCAAATTGATTTCTAAATCCACTTTCGCACTCGCGCCTTGTACGCGCGATACGCGTCGCCAAACTTTTTCTCCAAATATTTTTCCTCGCGCGCGATCATGCCGCGTTGGAGCGTGAACAAAACGAACGGCAAAAAAATTGCCGCCCACCCCGCGTTGAAACCGAATGTCACGCCGATGTAGATCAGCGTGAACGCGAGATAGATTGGATTGCGCGTAAAACGAAACGGACCGTCCACAATCAGCGCGCGCGTCGGCTCCCACGGTTCGGGCGGAGTGTTGGCGCGCGTAAACGCGCGAAATGCCCAGCCGCTCAATATCGCGCCGACCGCGATAAACGGCGCGGCGAGAATGAGCGCGAGATCGCGCGGCAAGAAAGTGAGCGGAAAAAAATAGTTGAGCGCGACGCCAATCGCGAGTGGAACAAAGAATAACAACGGCGGCGGCGCAATCACGCCCGCGACATCGGAACGATTTACAGTCATAACTCGCCTCGAAAAATTATTTACTAACTCATGTTACGCACTGTCATTCTGAACGAGC
>JACQEA010000300.1 GCA_016200825.1 Chloroflexota bacterium
CGTCACGGACGCGAATCGCACGCCCGATAATCCCAGCGACGATAAAACGTGGAAAAGTTGGAACGCGATTCGCGATCGCTACGTCAATATTGTTTTCCCTTCCAATCCCGCGTTCGCCGAACATCCGAATACGCGCATCACCCTCACCGGTGATTCCGCCACCGCGCTCTCCGACACGAAAATTGGAATTACCAATTTGAAAGACAATGATCGCTGGACGTTTCGCAAAATTGACGGCAAATGGAAAATGACGAGTCTCACGTTTAGTCTTGCCACGGGAAAATAATTCGCGTGGCACGCGCGTGAACCCGAAAGGTTGAAAAACTTTTCGGGTTTTTATTTTTTTTCGCGATGGAATACCCCGCGCCTCAGCAAATAAACCAGTTGCCCGCGCGCGGTGGGCGTGATATAATTGCTCTCAAGTCTATGCCGAATAAAATCCTGATCGTTGATCCGGACGCGTCCACAACGGCGTGGTTGACTACTCGGCTCGCGCGCGCGGGATACACCACCGAAACGGTCACGAGCGCGGCTGAATCGCTTGCCGCGATTGTGCGCGCCATGCCGGATGTGATTATCCTCGAACGCGATCTGCCCGATCAGAATGGTCTGGCGTTGATTCCGCAAATGCGCGCGATTATTCCCGACGTGGGAATTTTTGTTTTGAGCGCGCGCGGCGGGACGGAGGAAATTCTCGCCGGGTTGAGCGCAGGCGCGAACGATTATATTGTCAAGCAACCGGGCGCCGATGTTGAACTCGTCACTAAATTACGCAACTATGCCGCCCAACCAAAAACCAAACCCGCGCCCGCGCCCGTGACAACCGGCGCAGGAAAAATTTTCGCGTTCATCAGCGCGAAAGGTGGATCGGGAACAACTTCCATTTGCATCAACACCGCGAGCGCGCTCGCAAAATTAGAGCCGCACGCGGAAATTGTTGTGGTGGATATGGTTTTTCCGATTGGGAGCATCGCGGCATCGGTCGGCTTTGAAACGCGCGAGACGATTGCCAAAATGACGCGCACCGAAAAACGACTGATCGATCGCGCAGTCGTCGAGAAATATATTTCCGGGTCCAAGCGCTGGGGTTTTCACGTGATGATCGGTGCGAGCAATCCGCACGAGGCGGCGAGTCTTGAAGTAAGTCAAATCGTGCCGCTGTTTGAAACGCTTCAACATGCATACGATTATGTGTTTGTAGATTTTGGGCGCGCGCTCTCGCGCATTTCGATTCCGATCATCGAAGTGGCAGACAACGTCGTCATTATTTTGACTCCGGATTCCAATACCGTGCGTATGACGCGGCTCATTCTTGAATATTTTGGAACGCTCGGCGTATCGAGTGAACGATTGATATTGCTAAACAATCGCACCGTTGGGCGCGTGTGGGTTTCCAAAGAAGAAAGCGAAAAGCAGTTGGGCTTGCCGCTGGCGGCAACCATTCCATTCGAGCAAGAATATTTTACGCTCGCCATGAACTCGGGCGTTCCATTCATCAATAAATTTCCTGATCTCGCGGCGAGTTTGATGTTCAACGATGTTGCGCGATTGCTAAAGGAAAGATCAACGAGGTGAGAATATGACCACCAATATTCTAACGCGCGAAAAAACCATGAGCGAAGGCGCGAGCATGTTCGCTTTGTTGACCTTGATTTTTCTCACCACCTCCAGTTCGATTGCCGCGTCCGGTTGGATTACCAAAGGACTTGATCTTCCGTTTTGGGGCGCGTTCGGCGGTTTGTTGCTTGGCATTTTACTTGCGCGATCGCGCGTGCGCGGTTGGATCGCGCATGTTGGCATGAGTCTGCTTGGAATTCCGGTCAGCATTTATTTGGGAATGCTCTTGACGCCCGGTAATTTATTTCCAGCCGAACGCTATCAAATCATCACATCGAGTTGGCGAATTTGGTTCGAAGATTACGCCAGAAATCAACCGAGCGAGCAGATTTTTCCGTTTGTGATGCAATTAGTTTTTCTGTTGTGGTTGTTCGCGTATTTTGCCGCGTGGTTTATTTATCGGCGTCGGCAAGTGTGGGGCGCAATTGTTTTTCCCGGTCTCGCGCTCGTCGTAAATCTTTTTCAAACCGGTCAACCGCAAACCGCGCTCTATCTCGGCATTTTTGTCTTCGCCGTATTTTTACTTTTGATTCGCTTTAATCTCTTGTCGCTCGAACGCGTGTGGCGGCAACG
>JACQEA010000301.1 GCA_016200825.1 Chloroflexota bacterium
AATCGTTTCCGCGGTGAATTTGAATGTCAACGATACGGCCGGCACGAATGCCGCCGCCGCCGCAATCGTTGACTTGTCCAGCTTGCAAGTGCGCGTCACACTTTCCGAAGTGGATATCGCGAAAATAAAAACCGGTCAAACCGCGCAAATGACGGTGGATGCGTTATCGGGAAAAACGTACAACGCGCAAGTGCAAACTGTTTCACCAGTCGGCACCGTCACGCAAGGCGTCGTGAATTATCCCGTGACGCTGGTTGTGAGTAATGTTGATGGCGCGATCAAACCGGGCATGACCGCGAATTTAGCAATTGCAGTTGAGAGACGCGAAAATGTTTTGATCATTCCAAATCGCGCGGTGCGAACGCAAGGCAATTCGAAAACCGTAACGGTATTATTCAAAGGCGAACAAATTTCTGTGCCGATCGGCACGGGCTTATCGAACGATTCATTTGTCGAAGTGACGAATGGATTGAACGAAGGCGATACCGTTATAATTCAAACGACGCAAACGCGCACCGGTAATGTTCCGGGCGTCGGCGGGCAAGGCGCGCAATTCTTTGCCCCCGGACGATAATATGGCAGCCGTCATAGATATTCGCAACGTCACAAAAATTTACAAGATGGGTGAGTTAGATGTGCCCGCGTTGAATGGCGTCACGGTGACAATCCACGCGGGCGAAATGGTCGCGATCATCGGTCCATCCGGTTCGGGAAAATCTACGCTGATGAATGTGATCGGTTGTTTGGATTCACCAACCAGCGGAGATTATTTTCTGGATGGAATTCAAGTTTCAACGATGACGGATGACCAACTCGCCGCGATCCGCAACAAAAAAATCGGTTTTGTTTTTCAGACCTTTAATCTTTTATCCCGCACGACCGCGCTGGATAATGTCGAATTGCCGATGGTGTACGCGGGCGCGAAAGATGGCCGCGAACGCGCGCTCGGCGCGTTACAATCGGTTGGGCTCGGCGACCGTACGCATCATCGTCCCAACGAATTATCGGGCGGTCAACAACAACGCGTCGCGATTGCGCGCGCGTTGGTCAATAGTCCCAGCATTATTCTCGCCGACGAACCAACTGGAAATCTCGATAGTAAATCCGGCGCAGAGATCATGGGAATTTTCAAGCGACTAAATCAAGAACAAGGTTTAACTGTCGTGTTAGTGACGCACGATCTCACCGTCGCTGGACTAGCGCAACGAACGATTCACATTCGCGACGGCGTCATTGTGAACGCGTAGGAGGACGAGATGAATGTTTCCGAAAGTATTCGCATCGCCCTGCGAAGTCTGTACGCAAATAAATTGCGCGCGATGTTGACGATGCTCGGCATCATCATCGGCGTGATGGCAGTGATCGCGATGTTGTCCATCGGCCGCGGCGCGCAAGCCGCTATCACCGCGCAGATTCAAAGCATCGGCACAAATCTTTTATTTGTGCGCCCCGGCTCGGTGCGCCAAGAAGGCGTGCGCACTGCCGGATCCGCGACGACACTGACGTTAGAGGATGGAGACGCGTTGCGAGGCGTGGTGAATGTCGTTGGCATCGCGCCGCAAATTGATGGCGGTGTGCAGATCGCGAATTTAGGAAATAATTCTAACGCGCGTTTGTTGGGTGTCACGCCTGAATTTTTGGACGTGATGAATTATTCGCTCGCGAATGGTGATTTTATTTCTGCTTCCGCGATCACCGCGCGCTCGGCCGTGGTAGTCCTGGGCGCGGGCATCGCGCAAACATTATTTGATACTGGCGATCCGGTTGGACAAACCGTCCGAATGAATAATCAAACTTTCCGCGTGATCGGCGTAATGGAAGCAAAAGGCGGAAGCGGATTTCTAAATGTGGACAATCAAGTGTACGTGCCGTTCACAACCGCCGCGAGTCGTTTGACCGGCGGCGATCGTTTCCGCGGCCAGAATACCGCATCAGTCATCAATGTAAAAATTACCGATCCGAATTTGCAAGAAAGTGTCGTGCAAGACATCAGCGACATTTTGCGTGACCGCCATCATGTTTTGTTCGACGACGATTTCACGATTCAAAGTCAACAAGATATTCTCAACACCGCGAACCAAATTACCGGCGTGCTCACAATATTTCTCGGCGGCATCGCGGCGATTTCGCTCGTCGTCGGCGGAATCGGGATTATGAATATTATGCTCGTCTCCGTTACCGAACGCACGCGCGAGATCGGCATTCGCAAAGCGATTGGCGCGCGCAAAAAAGATATTCTCACGCAATTCCTGACCGAAGCAATTATTCTCAGCGCGTCGGGCGGCATCATCGGAATTCTTTTTGGCGCGTTGATCGCGCGATTGATTTCAGGATTTTCTTTCGGCGGAAGTACGTTAAACACGGTTGTGGATCTGGATTCCGTAATCCTCGCCGTTGTTTTTTCGGTGGGAGTCGGATTGTTCTTTGGAATTTATCCGGCGAATCGCGCGGCGGGCTTGCATCCGATTGACGCATTGCGGTACGAATAATCGCAAACAATCGAATGCGGCGAGTACTATTCGGAATTTTATTTGCGCTGATCGGCGCGAGCGGGTTAGCCCTCGCGGGAATTGCCAGCGCGTTGGTATTGGAAAATCAAGATTCGTTTTGCGCGGCATGCCACACCGAACCCGAAGTCACTTTTTTTCAACGCGCGTCGCAAGAAAAAAAAGTTGATCTCGCCGCGTATCACACCGCGGAAAAAACGCGGTGCATAGATTGCCATAGCGGCAGTGGACTATTCGGGCGCGTGAAAGGATTGCAACAAGGCGCGCACGACCTGCTGACATTTCTCAGCGGCAACTATCACAAACCCGCGATCACAACCAATCCGCTCGGCGATGATGCCTGTATCAAGTGTCACACCAATGTAGAAATTCGACCGCCAACGGCAAGCCGCACCGGCACCGGACATTATCATTATTTTTTGCCGCAATGGCAGATGGAAGATCGCGCCGCGGCGCAATGCATCACGTGCCATCCATCGCATCTCGTCGGCATCGAACGACTCGCATTTATGCCGCAAGGCAAAGTTGGGGAAACGTGCGACCAGTGCCACACCGCGTTGAGCGGAAAAATAAAATAATCTTTTTGTTCGATCAACCCGCGCGCGAAAATTTTTTGACGAGGAATCAATGACGCATGTCAAGTCTGGAATTTTCTTTGCTCTCATTCTTGGAATAATTTTATTTTCGCACGTCTTTGCCGCCGCGCCCAGCGGCAACAGCCCAAGCGATCCGCTTTCAATTTCCAGCACAACATTATCCCTTGCGCCCAAGACGACAGTCTGGTTCTACTTCGACTATATCGCGAGTGGTTCCGTGCGCGCGCTTTCGCGCGCGAATGTAACTCTGGATGCAAACGGCGTGAGTGGAATTCAATTCGGAATTTATACGCCGACGCAAGGCATTGATTGGTTGCGCGATGAAACCACATCTCCGATTGGTCGCGGTACACCCTATTACGATACATTGACCGGTCTCGTTGTGCGCGATTTATTTTGGTCGGGCGCGTTCAACACCTCGGGACGATATTTGATCGCGGTCACCAACGCGAATTCTGTTGCGATTTTTTTTCGCTTGACCGTGACCGGAGATACCGTCTCGCTTTTCCCCGAACCCAAACCTTCACCCACTCCAACTTTATTTGTGCCGATCACGGTTACACCCGTACCGTCCACGACGATTCAAGGCAAAATTATTTTTGAAACCGCGACCGGCGGCGACATCTACACGGTGAACGGTGATGGCACAAATCTCAATCTGGTGTCACACGGAATTGATCCCGCGTGGTCGCCCGATGGCAAACAAATAATTTTTGCGCGATGGGACAACAGTGCGCCCGGTATTTTCATCGCCAATGCCGATGGCTCGAACGAACAAATTGTTTTCGGCGCGCCACGAACGCGCTGGCCGCGGATGAGCTCGGATGGAAAATTCATCGTCTTCTCGCAAGAAAAAACTAAAGTCGAAAATAATATTATCTGGAAATTAGGCGTCATCGAAATCGCGACCGGCAAACTCACCGAACCGCAATGCTCGCAACTTTGTTTCGTACCAAGCTGGAATAATGACAGTCAAACTATCGCGTTTACGGATCCCGGCATTGGCATCATGACAACAAATATTTTTGGCGGACCCGCGTCGCTAATTCTTGGACCCACTGGATCGTACTGGGACACGGCGGCAAATATTCCGCGTCCGAATTTGCATATGCCTCCGATCCAATTATCAAAGTGGAGTTCGGATGGCAAACGCATAGTCTATTCGCAATTTGCGAACGATCATTGGGATTTGAATGTAGTTAACGCGGATGGAACAAACCAGACTGGTCTAACGCGTCCGGATCCGTTCCTTTACATTCTTTTCGGCATCGCGCCGCAAAATGTCGCGCCGACTTGGTCGCCCGACAATCAACAAATTCTGTTTTTATCCGATCGCAACGGCAGATGGGAATTTTTCGTAACCGATCCAAGCGGCGCGAATATTCGCCAAGTGCTCAAGAGCCTCACCGACCGGATTTCGCTCCGCTTCGATTTTGAAAACGAACGCATGGTGGATTGGATCAAATAATTTTCGTTCAGGTGTTCAATGCGCGCGCGTTTGCGGCGTTTCCTAATTCGGCTCAGCCTCGCGCTGATGATTGCTTGGCTTTTTGCCAGCGTGCCAATCCCGCGCATCGCGCCGCAAAATTGGTTTGCGTTTTTCCAAGTTCCACTCGTTGTTTTCGTGCTGGTCTGCTACATCGGGAAATTGTTGATTGACACATTTTTCTATAATCAATTCAAACCCTAAAGGAGGGACAAAATGAAATTGAATCGAGCACTCATTATCGCCGGCGTTCTCGCGTTGTTGGTTGTGGATGCCGCCGCCGCGTTCAATTTTGGCGCGGACTTTGGTCGCAACGAAGTACGTAATACGCGTTTGGATTTTGCGCAGACGCGCTTTGGCGCGCAAAGCACAAACAGTGATCAAGCCACCGCACTCGGCACACCCAACGCGCAGACCGGACAGCGCACGCAACAAGCTCAGCAAAATCAGCAAGGGCAGAACGCGCAACGACTTCAAACCGCGCAAGCCAGCGGACAAATCCCGCAAGGATTTCAAAATGCGCGCAACGTAACCGGCACGGTCAAAAGTGTGAAAGGGTTCAATGTGGAATTGACCGCGCAAGATGGTAGCGTCATCAATGTGACGGTGGACAATCAAACTCAAATTCAAAAGACAACAACCGGCACGATTTTGGATATCAAACTTGGCGCGCCCATTACGGTCCTCAGCGATCAAACCGGCAGTACGATCACGGCGCGCATCATTCAGGTCCGCGAGCAATAAGTATTATTCGCTTCCCGCCCACTAGCCGCTTGGAATTCCGAGCGGCTATTTTCTTGCTCATTGGAAAAGAGTTGCCCATTCGCCGTTGGCGCACCAGCGGTTGGATGAAAACCAATTGGACACGGACGAACACAGACAAACGCAGACAATCATTCTCAGGGTTCTTCAGTTCCTTCGCGTTCGCTCAGGATATGGTTTTTCAGTGTCCTATTTTCAAGGGAGCGGAATCCATCACGGCGCAACAATCGAAAAATAAGATTGTCAACCCCAAAGAAATCGAACGTTTGATAAGCCGCGAGATTTTGTCCGTGCCTTGACACGACCAAAGGACAAGCATATAATACTGAACGATTTCATCCTCTGAATTTTCATTTCGTTCAGTTCGGCGTCACGAGAATCTTTTCCACAAGGAGGTGAGGCGCGCTCCGGCAAATACTCAATTGACAAAATTGGATGAATGCAAGACATCACATCTTCTGGAGGAGAAGAAAGAATGAAATCGAAAATTTTACTTTCCATTCTGCTCGTCGCACTCTTGGCGGTTATCGCCGTTGCATGTGCGCCTGCAGGACCCGCGGCTACCAACGAAATCAAGATTGTTTCCAGTCTTCCGCGCACGGGTAGCTCAAAGGGTCAGACCGACACCGTTGTCAACGGCATCAAGATGGCGGTGGATGAAGCGAACGGCAAAGTCGGCAACTTTACGATTACGTACTTGGATTGGGACGATGCAACTGCCGCCGCCGGCAAATGGGATCCCGCGCAAGAAACTGAAAACGCGAATAAAGCCGTCGCCGATAAAGACGTGATGGTTTACATCGGCACATTCAACTCCGGCGCCGCGAAATTGTCTATTCCCATTTTGAACGCGGCGGGTCCGTTGGTTATGGTCTCTCCCGCGAATACTTATCCCGGCTTGACCAAGCCCGGCAAAGGCGAAGCGGGCGAGCCAGACAAATATTACCCAAGCAAAGTTCGCAATTACACTCGCGTCGTTCCCGCCGATGACATTCAAGGCGCGGTTGGCGCGCAGTGGGCAAAGCAATTAAAAGCCACCAAAGTTTACATCCTTGACGATCAGGAAACGTACGGCAAAGGCATCGCCGATGTGTTCGAAGCCGAAGCGAAAAAACAAGGCTTGACCGTTCTCGGTCACGAAGGCATTGACGCCAAAGCCGCAGACTATAAAGCCTTGATGACCAAAGTCAAAGGTTTGAACCCAGACCTGATTTACTTTGGCGGTATCACGCAAAACAACGCGGGTCAACTGCTCAAAGATAAAATCAATGTTGGCATGGCGAATGACAAAGTTATCTTCATGGGACCCGATGGCATTTACGAAGACGCGTTCATCGACGCGGCAGGCAAGGCAAATGTTGAAGGTGTTCTCGTGACATTTGGTGGTGTGACTGTTGATCAATACACCGGCAAGGCAAAAGATTGGCTCGCTGCTTACAAGAAAAAATTCAACGCCGATCCCGAAGTGTATGCGATCTATGGTTACGAAGCCGGCAAAGTTGCGTTGGATGCAATCGCGCGCGCGGGCACTAAAGACCGCAAGGCAATTCGCGATGCAGTCTTCGCGACCAAAGACTTTGATAAAGGCGTGCTCGGCAAATGGTCGTTCGACGCAAATGGCGATACGACTATCCTCACGATGTCCGGCAGCTCGATCAAAGGCGGCAAGTTCGTCTTCTCAACTCTTCTCGGACAGTAAAGATCTTTCAGAGATGGCAAGTGGCGTCAACCACTTGCCATCTCACTCGATCTTTTGATTCTCTCCGAAAAATCTGCTAATCACTTCCCCACTTTTGATCATAGGAGATCTGGATGTCGCAGCAACGCAAATGGTTGAATGGGCTGCTGGCGATTGCAGTCATTTATATTGTTTTGCTAATCGGACCCACCGCGGGTTTGGATATTCCGCGCGTCGCGCGCGAGATTGCTGCGAATCCAGAAACTCTTCTACAACAAATGCTCGTCGGATTAGCCAACGGCTCCATCGTCGCGATCATCGCGCTCGGTTACACCCTCGTGTATGGAATTATCGAACTCATAAATTTCGCGCACGGCGATTTGTTTATGCTCGGCGTTTTTACTTCGTTTACGGTTATCGGATTATCGGGCGTTGACGAAAAAAGTTCCTCTAGCGAAACTATCGTCGTCGTTTTGCTTGCCTTTGTGGTTTCTTCTGTTTTCTGCGCGACGCTGAACGTTTTCATCGAACGATTCGCGTATCGTCCCTTGCGGAACGCGCCGCGCCTTGCTCCTCTCATTTCCGCAATTGGCGTTTCATTTATTTTGATCAACGTCGGTTTATTTTGGGGCGGACTGCGCGTGATCTTTCCATTTATGGGCAACAATGCCGCCGCGCCCAAAAGCATTCCCGATTTACTGCCGCGCTTTGATCTCTTGCAAGCGATGGGCATTCAAACTAATATCGCGTTCACCTCGAAAGATTTGATCGTCATCGTCGTCGCGTCGGTGTTGATGATTTCGTTGCGTTTTTTCATTCAACGCACGCGGCTCGGCAAAGCGATGCGCGCGACCGCGCAAAATCGCGATGCGGCGATGATTATGGGTATCAACATCAATCAAGTCATCTCGCTAACATTTTTAATTGGCGGCGCGCTCGCGGGCGCGGGCGGTTTGCTCGTGGGGTTGTATAACAATACCGCAGTTTTCACGATGGGCTTTACCGCCGGCTTGCGCGCGTTCACGGCGGCAGTCTTGGGCGGCATCGGAAATATCACGGGCGCGATGATGGGCGGAGTGCTTATCGGAATAATCGCGGCGTTTAGCGATCAATATTTTTCATCGCGCTGGACCAACGCGTGGGTCTTTGCCGTTCTCGTTATTATTTTAATTTTTCGTCCGACCGGATTGTTGGGCGAACGCACTTCAGATAAAGCATAATTCGCGGAGTTATTCATGCCGAGATTTATTCGCACGGGTTTGACAACCGCGTTACTTGCCGCGATCATTTTGATTCTCAATGGCGGATGGTCGGGACTGATTATCGCGCCGCTCGTTGGCGCGGGCGCAGGAATTGTCATTACCTCGCAAGAAAAATGGAAAACGCGCGCCGACGCCGCGCGTCTAGGATTGAAGGCGGGCATCACGGGAGGAATTGTTTTGTTGGTCGCCCAAATATTTCACGACACACTCCTCGCGAAAATCGCAGGACTCCCACCGCAACCAATTGATCGCATGATCATTGTGGCAGTTGGCGCGTTAATTATTTCCGCGTTGACCGGCTTTTTATTTGGCGGCGCGCAGTCGCTTGCCTCAACCCCGCGTTTGATTTTTACATTTACATTTCTTGGATTATTTTTATTGATCTATCCCTTCATTGATCAAGCGACCGAACTAGGTTGGATTGGTCAGATGATCGCGGTATTGATTTTCGTTTTGCTCGCGCTCGGATTGAACATTGTCGTCGGGTACGCCGGCTTGCTCGATCTCGGTTACGCCGCCTTCTTCGCCATCGGTGCGTACACCACCGGACTATTATCATCGCCACAAATTGGTTTGCATGTAAATTTTTGGCTGGCGATTTGGGTCGCCGCCGCAATCGCCGCTTTTTCCGGCATCGTGCTTGGCGCGCCAACGCTTCCCTTGCGCGGCGATTATCTCGCGATCGTCACGCTCGGTTTTGGCGAAATCGTTCCAATTGTTTTTCGCAACTTGACCGC